>JBKOXV010000286.1:0-2630 GCA_046725105.1 bacterium
GCCGCAGCGCGTCGCGATTGGAGGACGCGATGATGGCCTTGCGGACGTTGACGTTGTCGAACGGCTTGACCTTCGTGTCGAACGCGATGTAGCGCGTGCCGCCCGACGGCACGAACTCGATCTGGTCCTGCTGACGCGCCAGCGCCTGCTTGAGGACCTGCGCCGGCGGCGAGCCGGCATCGCAGCACACGGTGGCCGTGCCGTTGAGCGCACGACGAGAGGCGGTCGCCAGGTCGTCGTTGCCCTCCTCGATGTTGATCGCATCCAGGTAGGCCGGGCGGAAGTCCGTCTTCGCATCCCAGTTGGGGTTGCGGACGATGGCGATCGACTTGCCCGGCACGCGACCGGTCACCTTGCCCGTCGTGGGGTCGTTCCTGACCATGTACGGGCCGGTGAAGGACTGGTACTGGTCGAACTTCGACGGCGTGCTCTTGTCCCACTTGGAGGCGTACTCCTCGGGGACCGGCACCGTGATCGGCATGACCAGCGCCTGTGACACCAGCGGCGCCTGGGGCTCCTTCAGCTTGAAGACGATCGTGTAGTCGTCCGGCGTCTCGATGCCGGAGATCGGCTTGATGTCACCGCTGTTGGCCTTCTCGGGCGTGCCGACGATCGAGCTGAAGTACGTCCCGGCGTAGCCGCTGGGGACCTCCTTGGAGAACGAACGCTCGAACGCGTACTTGATGTCCTGCGCCTTGACCTCGCGGTTCACCGGCGGCGCGTACTTGACGCCCTTGCGGATGTGGACGGTGATCGTCTTGTTGTCGGCCGAGATCTCGGGCTCGCCGGTGGCGAGGTCGGGGATCGGGTGGACCGAGTCGTTCGGCTTGAACGAATACAGGGTGCGGTTGGTCGCGAAGGCGACCATGTAGCCGAACGTGTAGTACGTCTGACCGGTGTCGAGGTAGTCGACGTCGCTTGCAGCCAGGTAGGTCAGGGTTCCCCCCTTCTTGCCCGGCTTGATCTCCCCGCCCGCGGCCTTCTGGGCCTTCGAGCCTCCTCCCCCACCACCATCGTCGTCGCTGCTGCCGCACGCGGCGGCGAACAGGGTCAGTGCTGCGGCGATCGCGAGCGCCACAACGCGAACGGACGTCTTCATGCGCCTTCCCTCCTTAGGAACATCAGTGCTCGGCCCCTCCTCCCAGAGAGGCACGACCGGCACTGTAGGAAGCGGTACATAACGGCCGGCTACATAAGGATCAGCTACATAACCGTGAGTTAAGGAAAGGACGCCTCACCGCTGGGTGAGAAGTCACTCGACGGTGCCGGGAAGCGGAACGTCCTGGGCGCTGATGACCGCTCCCGCCGAGTCGCGAACCGTCGCCCGCACGTGAGTGAGGGTCTCGCCATACGCGGTGACGAAGTACCGATACGGCACACCTGCGTCCGCCACCTTCGTCGCGACGATCTTCTCGGCCTGGCCCGGGACGTCGAGGTTGACCTTGTCCGCCTGTCTCGGGACGCGGCCGTACACGATGGTCTCCCCGTGGCCCGTGTTGCTGGCGATGCTCGTCTCCGACGTGTTCCCGCAGCCCTCGAACAGCGCTTCTCCATCCAGTCCGGTCTCGGAGGGCTGGTTGAAGAGCTTGATGCCGAAGCACTCTCTCCCGTCGGCGGTCGTCGCACGGTAGAGCTCGAATCGTCCGTTCGCAGGCGTTGAGCCTTCGCCGATCTTGACGTGCCCGGTGGCCGGTCCTTCGCGCGCCTCCAACCTGGCGATCGCTTCATCCTCATCGCCGGGCCCCCGCAAGGCATCGGCGACGGTCACGATCCCGAAGACGACCATGAACGCGGCGACGACGACGAGGACCAGGACGCCGCGGGTCACCGCTTCTCCGGACGCGTCACGCGCTGAATCTCGCCCGCTCATGATGATCTCCCTGGCGCCTAGTTGTTGCTGTGGTGGTGATGGGCCATGCCCGTCTGCGATGACTCGTGATGCCCCGAGGCGCTCGGTTCCTGCGAACCGACGTTGACGTCTCCAAACTCGGTGCCGCCGATGTGATTGTGCTGCTCGATCCGGCACTCGACGTTGCTGTGGCCAGACGTGATCTGAAATCCGATGCACGAACTGCGATAAGCGCCATCGGTCGACGAGTTGAAGGGATGGATGATCCCATCGCCGTTGTTGGTGCCGATCCCGTGGTACCAGAGGTCGTGCGTGCTGTACACAGCGCTGGCCACGCCTGCGCCACCACCGAGCAGCGCTCCGGTCAGCATTGCCACGAGCATCTTGCGCCAAACGGCCGGCACACGACTTGGTGATGGCTCCAGCACGACCGCGCGCATGCAAACCCCCGCAGTGGCAATGGCTCGAGGCACTCCGAGACCTCCGGATCTGGGCGCCTGTGATGGGCATCCTAGATTACTGAGAGATTCTCACCAAATCCTCTTTGCACGACCGGCGGCGGGGATCGAGCGATCGCGGGTCACCGCGATACCGCTCACCGGCGGTCCGTGGGGTTACGCTGGGCCGGCGAGGTTCGGCGGTCCTTCGGGTCCCTCGTCGGCGTCGCCGCCGCCGACCAGGACGGGCTCGCGATTCAGGCCCTCGAGGTAGCGGTCGACCATCCGCGCGCACTGGCGACCCTCGTTGATCGCCCACACGATCAGCGACTGGCCGCGCCGCG
>JBKOXV010000120.1:0-7686 GCA_046725105.1 bacterium
CGGCTCGTCCATGAGGAGGATCGCCGGGCGGCAGGCGAGGGCGCGGGCGATGGCGACCCGCTGCTGCATGCCGCCCGAGAGCTCCCACGGGTGGTGATCGGCGAACTCGGGCAGCTTCACCAGCCGCAAGAGCTCCATGGCCCGCTCGCGGCGCTCCTTGCGATCGACGCCCCGCAACTCCAGCGGCAGCTCGATGTTCTTGGCGACGGACCGCCACTCGAACAGGCCCGACTGCTGGAAGGCCATCCCGTAGTCCTGGTCGAGCCGGGCCTGGCGGGCCGTCTTGTGGTTGACCGTGATCGTTCCTGTCGTCGGGTCGGTGAGGTTGGCGACGAGCCGCAGCAACGTGCTCTTGCCGCACCCGGACGGCCCGATGAGCGACACGAACTCGCCCGCGTCGACCTGGACGTCGATGTCGACCAGCGCGTCGACCTGGCTGGCCCGGCCGCGGTTGAAGATCTTCGAGACATGCTCGACGAGCACGGCCTGCGCCGTCATGGGTGCGCCCTTCGGAGGGAGGCGATGACGGCGTCGCCACTTCGTGGCGACGGGCCACCGTATCGTTGGACCTCGCTTCGCTCGGTCATGCCAGCACGTCCTCGTGCGGGCGGTTGCGCATGAAGATCAGGTCGATGACGGCGATGAGACCCGCCACGCACAGCCCGAGGAAGGCCGCGCCCAGCATGGCCGTGTAGACCTTGGCCGGATCGGAGGTGGCCTCACGCGAGTACTCGATGATCAGCCGGCCGATGCCACCCTTGGTTCCGGTCGAGATCTCGGCCACGACGGCGCCGACGATGGCGGCCGCCGCGCCCAGCTTCAGCGCCGGCACGAGATAGGGCACGGCCGACGGGAGGCGCAGCTTCACCAGTGTCTTCCACCAGCCGGCGGCGTAGGAGTCCATCAGCTCGACGGACTCCGGCGTCGGTGACTGCAGGCCCCGCAACGTGCCGACGGCGACCGGGAAGAAGGCCAGGTAGGCCGCGATCACCGCCACCGACATCCACGGCCGCCATTCCAGGCCGAACAACGAGAGACGCCCGCCCCAGCCCACGACCAACGGCGCCAGCGCCACCAGGGGCACCGTCTGGCTCAGGATGACGAACGGCAGCAGCCCCCGCTCGGCCGTCACGAAGCGCTGCATCACGACGGCCAGGCCGAGTCCCACGGCGACACCGATGATCATCCCCACCATGGCCACCCGGAACGTGAACCACGCGCCCTCGAGGACCACGAGCCAGATCCGCTTGTCCGATCCGCGCCGCTCGGGATCGCCGTACCGCTTCAGGATGTCCCACACGTGCGGCATCGACGCGTCGTCAGTGCGGGCCGGCAGCTTCCAGCCGAAGACCTCGCCCCCGACGGCGTCCCCGAACCACTTGTAGCCCTCCCAGACCAGGCACAGCAACAGGACAGCGACGAGGAACATCACCACCCGACGGGCGCGCCGCTTCACTGCTTGGCGGTCACGTGGTCGGCCACCGCAGGCATGACGTGCTCTCCATAAGCCTGCAACGTCGATTCTTTGGCGTCGTGTTGCAGGTAGATGGCGAACTGGTCAACTCCGAGTGACTTCAGCTCGAGCAGGCGCTCGACGTGCGCCGGCGCCGGTCCGAGGATGCAGAAGCGATCGACGATGTCGTCCGGGACGAACGTGGTGTGGGTGTTGCCGGCGCGGCCGTGCTCGTTGTAGTCGTAGTCCTGCCGGTCCTTGATGTAGTCGGTGAGCGCCTTGGGAACGATGCTGTTGTCGCCGTATCGGGCGACGATGTCGGCTACGTGGTTGCCCACCATGCCGCCGAACCATCGGCATTGATCACGCGAATAGGCGACGTCCTCGCCGACATAGGCCGGCGCCGCGACACAGATCGTGATCGACGACGGGTCACGCCCCGCCGCCTCCGCCGCCTCGCGGACCTCTTTGATCGTCCACGCCGTGATGTCGGGGTCGGCGAGCTGGAGGATGAACCCGTCGGCCACCTCTCCCGTGAGTTGCAGCGCCTTGGGGCCGTAGGCGGCCATCCAGACCTCGAGACGGCTGTCGAGGCCCCACGGGAACCGCAGCCGGCTGTCCTTGTACTCCACCTCGCGGCCGTTGGCGAGCTCGCGGATCACGTGGATGGCATCGCGCAGTGTGGCCAGCGTGGTGGGCTTGCCGTTGGTGACGCGCACCGCCGAGTCGCCGCGACCGATGCCGCACACGGTGCGGTTACCGAACATCTCGTTCAGCGTGGCGAACAGCGACGCCGTGACGGTCCAGTCGCGCGTGGCGGGATTGGTGACCATCGGGCCCACCACGACCTTGCGGGTGGACGACAGGATCTGGCTGTAGATGACGAACGGCTCCTCCCACAGCAGATGGGAGTCGAACGTCCACACGTGGCTGAAACCGAGGTTCTCCGCCTGGCGGGCCAGATCGACGACGCGCCAGGCCGGAGGATTCGTCTGCAGCACCACCCCGAAGTTCACGACGAACCCTTACCGCGTCCTCGGGAACCCGAGGTCGACAGTGCTCGTGGACGGATCGGGCCAGCGCGAGGTGACCACCTTGGTGCGCGTGTAGAAGTGGATGCCGTCGGGGCCGTACATGTGGGTGTCTCCGAACAGTGAGGCCTTCCAGCCGCCGAAGCTGTAGTACGCCACCGGTACCGGGATGGGTACGTTGACGCCGACCATCCCGCAGTTGGAGTCGAACTGGAACTGGCGGGCGGCGCCGCCGTCGCGGGTGAAGATGGCGGTGCCGTTGCCGTACGGGTTGTCGTTGACGAGCTTCAGCGCCTCGTCGTAGGTGTCGACCCGCACGACGTCGAGCACCGGTCCGAAGATCTCGTCGGTGTAGACCTTCATGTCGGGCGTCACGTTGTCGAGCAGCGACACGCCCAGGAAGAACCCCTCGCCGTGGGCCACCGGGGCGTCACGGCCGTCGACCACCACGGTGGCGCCCGCCTCACGACCCTTGTCGATGTAGGACGCCACCTTGTCGCGGTGCTCGCGGGTTACGAGCGGGCCCATCTCGCTGTCGGGCTCGTTGCCCGGACCGATGCGCAGCTTCGGCAGGCGGGCCTTGATGGCGTCGACCAACGGTTCGGCGGCGTGACCGACGGCCACCACCACCGAAACCGCCATGCAGCGCTCGCCCGCCGACCCGTAGGCGGCCGACACGGCGGCGTCGGCGGCCATGTCGATGTCGGCGTCCGGCAGCACCACCATGTGGTTCTTGGCCCCGCCGAGGGCCTGGACCCGCTTGCCGTGCCTGGTGCCGGTCTCGTAGATGTAGCGGGCGATCGGCGTGGAGCCGACGAACGAGACGGCGGCGATGTCGGGATGCCCGAGGATGCGGTCGACGGCCACCTTGTCGCCGTTGACGACGTTGAACACGCCGTCGGGCAGGCCGGCCGACTTGAGCAGTTCGCCGAGGAACAGCGAGGCCGACGGGTCCTTCTCCGACGGCTTGAGGATGAAGGCGTTGCCACAAGCGATGGCGTTGGCGAACATCCACATCGGCACCATGGCCGGGAAGTTGAACGGGGTGATGCCGGCCACCACGCCGAGGGGCTGGCGGATCGAGTACACGTCGACCCCGCTGGAGGCTTGCTCGCTGAAGCCGCCCTTCATCAGGTTCGGGATGCCGCAGGCGAACTCCACGTTCTCCAGGCCGCGGGCCACCTCGCCGAGGGCGTCGGAGAGCACCTTGCCGTGCTCGGCGGTGAGGTGGGACGCGATCTCCTTGCGGTTGGCGTCGACGAGCTCGCGAAAGTGGAACATCACCTCCGAACGCCGGCTGAGCGACGTGGCCCGCCAGTCGTGCGCGGCCGCCTTGGCGACGGCGACGGCGGCGTCGACCTCCTCGACCGAGGCGAAGTCGACCTCGGCCTGCTGCTCGCCCGTGGCCGGATTCCACACCGGCCCGGTACGGCCGGACGTGCCGGCCACCACGGCTCCGTTGACCCAGTGCGAGATGCGCTTCATCCCTACTCCCTTCCCCCCTTCTGTTTCACGCTGGTTCAAGAACCTGTGGGGTTCTCAAACCAGCGCGAACCGCCGGGGTGGTGCTACTAGTTCAGGTACTGCGAGAGGCCCCGCTTGAGGAACCGACCGTGGCCCTTGGTGCCGACGTACTGGTTCCCCTCGATGACGACCGTGCCCCGCGACAGCACGGTGTCGACCTTGCCGGCGATCTCCACGCCCTCCCACGCCGAGTGGTCCATGTTCATGTGGTGGGTGTCCTGGCTGATGGTCTGGCTCGTGTTCGGGTCGTAGATCACGATGTCGGCGTCGCTGCCGGGGGCGATGACGCCCTTCTGCGGGTAGAGGCCGAACATGCGCGCCGGGGTGGTGCAGCACGTCTCGACCCAGCGGGTGAGGGAGATGTCGCCGGTGACCACGCCCTGGTACAGCAGATCCATCCGGTGCTCGACGCTGCCGATCCCGTTCGGGATCTTCGAGAAGTCGCCGAGCCCGAGCTCCTTCTGCTCCTTCATGCAGAACGGGCAGTGGTCGGTGGAGACGCACGCCAGCTCGTTCACGCGCAGGCCCTTCCAGAGGTCGGCCTGGTGATGGGCGTGGCCGGTGCGGATGGGAGGCGAACACACCCATTTGGCGCCCTCGAAGCCCGGCTTGGCGAGGGTGTCCTCCAAGGTCAGGTACAGGTACTGCGGGCACGTCTCGGCGAAGACGTTGCGCCCTTCGTGGCGGGCCACCGCCACCGCCTCGAGGGCCTCCGAGGCCGACATGTGCACGACGTACAACGGGCAGTTGGCCACGCCGGCCAGCACAATGGCCCGCTTGCTGGCCTCACCTTCCAGCTCGGAGCGGCGCACGATGCCGTGGTACTTGGGATCGGTCTCGCCGCGCGCCAGGGCCTGGGCGATGAGCACGTCGATGGCCGGGCCGTTCTCGCAGTGCATCATGATGACGGCGCCGTTCTCACTGGCTCGCTGCATGGCCCGCAGAATCTGGCCGTCGTCCGAGTAGAAGACGCCGGGGTAGGCCATGAACAGCTTGAAGCTGGTGATGCCCTCGTTGTCGACCAGATAGTCCATGGCCTTGAGGGCGTCGTCGTCGATGCCCCCGAGGATCATGTGGAACCCGTAGTCGATGGCACAGTTGCCGTCGGCCTTGGCGTGCCACGCCGCCAGGCCGTCCTGCACGACCTCGCCGGTGCGCTGCACGGCGAAGTCGACGATGGTGGTGGTGCCGCCCCAGGCCGCCGCCCTCGTGCCGGTCTCGAACGTGTCGGACGCGGAGGTGCCGCCGAAGGGAAGCTCCATGTGCGTGTGGACGTCGATGCCGCCGGGGATGACGTACTTCCCGCTGGCGTCGATCGTGCGATCGGCCGTGACGCCCGCCGCCTGTCCGGGGGCATAGAGGGCGGCGATCGTCTCGCCGTCGACGAGCACCTCGGCGGCGACGGCGCCCGACGTACCGACCACCGTCCCCCCGGTGAGCAGGACCCGGGTCATGAGCGGGTGAGATCGCCGTAGGCGTCGGGCCGGCGGTCGCGGTAGAAGGCCCAGCGGTTGCGCACTTCGGTGAGCAGATCCATGTCGAGATCGCGCACCAGGAGGTCGGCGTCGTGGTCGTGGCCGACGTCGCCGACGAACTTGCCCTCGGGGTCGACGAAGTACGACGTGCCGTAGAAGTCGTCGTCGCCGAGGGGCTCGACGCCGACCCGGTTGATGGCGCCGATGTAGTACTCGTTGGCGACGGCGGCGGCCGGCTGCTCGAGCTTCCACAGGTACGCCGACAGGCCGCGGCTGGTGGCCGACGGGTTGAAGACGATCTGGGCGCCGTTCAGGCCGAGGGCTCGCCACCCCTCGGGGAAGTGGCGGTCGTAGCAGATGTAGACGCCGACCTTGCCGACGGCCGTGTCGAACACCGGGAACCCGAGGTTGCCGGGCCGGAAGTAGAACTTCTCCCAGAACCCCTTGACCTGCGGGATGTGGTGCTTGCGGTACTTGCCGAGGTACGTGCCGTCGGCGTCGACCACGGCGGCGGTGTTGTAGAGGACGCCCGGCTGCTCCTGCTCGTACATCGGCAGCACCATCACCATCTCGAGCTCGCTCGCCAGTGCCTGGAAGCGCTCGGTGGTGGGACCGGGGATCGATTCCGCGTACTCGTAGTACTGGGCGTCCTGGACCTGGCAGAAGTACGGCCCGTAGAACAGCTCCTGGAAGCACATGACCTTGGCGCCCTGCGCCGCCGCCTCGCGGGCGTACTCCTCGTGGGCCTTGATCATGGTCTCCTTGTCACCCGTCCACGTCGTCTGCACGAGTGCGGCTCGGATGGTGCTCACCGCGATCTCCCCTCGTCTCGCTCTTGCGGCTCGTCCTGGATTCGCGGACAGTACTGACACGCTGGGGCGGGCACAATGGCGACTTTGTAACTGGACATTACGGCTGGAGGTCGGGTGGCTGACGACATCGTGGAGCGAGTCAGGGCATCCATCAGCGTCGACGGATCCGGCCGGACGGCCCGCGACATCGCCGCCACCATCAGCCGCATGATCACGAATGGCGAACTGCCGCCCGGCGATCGGCTGCCCACGGTCCGCGAGCTGGCCCGCCGGCTTGGTATCAGCCCCACCACCGTCAGCGAGGCGTGGCGGGCGCTGTCGAATGCCGGTGCCATCGACGCCCGCGGTCGGCGCGGCACCTTCGTGGTCGACCTGCCCCGGCCGCGGGGGCCGCGCCGGTACCGCCGGGTCACGGAGGGGCCGGGGCACTTCGCCCTCGACCTGTCGACGGGAACGCCCGACCCGGCCCTGCTGCCCGAGCTCGGCCCGGTCCTGGCCCGGGTGGCGCGCCAGACCCTCACCACCAGCTATCTGGACGACCCGGTCGTGCCGGCGCTCAACGAGGCGCTACGGGCGCACTGGCCGTTCCCGCCCGAAGCGCTCACGGTGGTGGACGGGGCCATGGACGCCCTCGACCGCGTCACGTCGGTCGTCGTGCGCCTCGGCGACCGCGTGCTGGTCGAGAACCCGTGTTTCCCGCCGCTGCTCGATCTGCTCGAACAAGTCGGCGCCGAGCCGATCGGGCTCGACCTGGACGACGAAGGGGTGCGGCCCGAGGCGTTGCGGGCCGGCCTGGAGCAGCGACCCGTCGCGTTGTACGTACAGCCGCGCGCGCAGAACCCGTACGGCGTGAGCATGACGCCGGGCCGCGCCAAGCGGCTGGCCGGCCTGCTGCGGGCGACCGATGTCGTCGTCATCGAGGACGATCACGCCGGCGCCATCGCCGCCTCCGAATTGGTGAGCCTCGGCACGTGGCTGCCGGCCCGCACCGTCCACATCCGCAGCTTCTCGAAGAGCCACGGGCCCGACCTGCGCCTCGCCGCTGTCGGTGGTGCCGGCGAAGTGATCGCCGCCGCCGCCAACCGTCGCCTGCTCGGGCCGGGTTGGTCGAGCCGGGTGCTGCAGTGCGTGCTGGTCGAGATGCTGGCCGACCCCGCCACCGTCGACATCGTCGAGCGGGCCCGCACCACGTATGCCGAGCGCCGGAAACAGATGGTGGCCGCACTCGATGCCCGCGGCGTAGCGTCGACCGGCTTCGACGGGATCAACCTGTGGGTCGACGTGCGCGACGAGCAGAGCGCGCTCCTGGCGTTGGCGTCACGGGGCGTCGGGGCGGCGCCCGGCACGCCCTTCGTCGTGAACGGCGGCGGAGGCCAGCATCTCCGGCTCAC
>JBKOXV010000330.1:0-11229 GCA_046725105.1 bacterium
ATCGTCACCCTGCCCCACGACGAACAGCCTGGCAGAGTGCCGTTCGCCGCGTCCCGGCGTTCTGGGGCGCGTCAGTAGGACGCGCGGAAGTCGGCGATCAGTGTGCGTCCCCTGACGTGGTGGGCTTTGGGCCCCGGTCTACTGCGGCGGTGGACGTGATCGATTGGCTACTCGAGGGCGATCCCGTCATCCGCTTGCACGTGTTGCGCGATCTCGCGGATCCCTCGCCCGGCAAGGTTGCTGCCGAGCGAGCGCGCGTCGAGCACGAGGGCTGGGCGCCCGCCTCCTGGCACTCGAGGGTGCCGACGGGTTGTGGGACGGCGGCGCCTGCTTCCCCGCGGCCTATGCCGGTGGCGAACCCGGCCAACCCTGGACAGCGACGATGCACACCCTGCAGACCCTGCAGATCTTCGGGCTCGACCCGGCGTCGGAGGCGGCCCGCCGGGCAATCGCGCTGGTCGCCGAGCACGGGCGCTGGGAGCACGCGGGTCAGCGGTACTTCGACGGCGAGCTCGAGCCGTGCATCGACGGCCGGACGATCGAGACCGGCGCCTAGTTCGGATTGGACGTCACCGCGATCGTAGGCACCGGATACTGCCGCCTGCGCGATCGCGCTCGACGCACGCATATCCGGCGGTGCCGGGCGATATCAGTGCCTGGTGTCGCCCCGCTGGTCGTGGGTGGTCGCGGGTGGCGCCTGCGGCGAGGCGGCGACGATGCAGGTGGCGTGACGGTCGACCCGGCGAGGACCTGGCCGCTGCTCGGGTGGAGGCGTCGGGTTGGGCCCTGTCACAAAGCCACATGCAGATGGGACTGACTGCCACGCGAGACGACCCGAACCGCCCGGCTCTGCCTAGCTCGGCGGCCAGAGCGGCGCTGACACCTCGAACCCCAACGCGCCGCCCCACTGGTTGCGGGCGGCCACGTCGTGTACCGGCCGGCGCTCGGCCACACCCCATCGTCCAGTCGGGTAACCGAAGCTGACGCAGCAGGCGTTGATCCAGCCCTCGTCCTTCGGCACGCCGAGGATCTCGAGCACCTCGTCCTTAGCGAAGAATCCGAGCACGCTGGTGAGCGTGCTCCCGAGGCCCTCCGCTCGGGCCGCCAGCTGGGCGCTCCACACGGCCGGGTAGATGGATCCGCCGGTCGGGTCGAACTGGACGAACGCGAACAGAAACAGCGGCACCTCGGCAAAGTGGTCAGCCAGCCAGTCGGCCGACCGCTGGATGCGCAGCATCGACACCCCCTCTGGCGAGTCGGGTCTCGCCCGGGCGGCAGCCAGCCGCTCGGCGTAGAACGTCTCCCACAGTCCGGTGAGCGCCTTGCGATACAGCGGGGCCAGCTGCCGTTTCACCTCGGGCTCGTCGACCAGGAGGAAGCGCCACCCCTGCATGTTGCCGCCGCTCGGGGCCCGGATGGCGGCGTCCAGGATGCGGGCCTGCACATCCAACGGAATGGGATCGGGCCGGACGCGCCGCATGGCCCGAGTCGTGTACAGCGCCTCGTAGACGTCCACAACCTCAGCCTGCCATGCGACCAAGTCGGTAGCGGCAAGGAGCATGAACCTAGCTCGACGGAAGGATGGATCCCCCTTCTCTTCGGCCGGAATGTCAACGCCGCCTACGTCGCATTGCTGGCAACGTGACGGAGCCGAAGGGATGCGTCTCGGCTAACAAAGCACCGTTGCGGCCTGATCGGTGACCGACGCCTCCACCGGACAAGAATCAAGGCTGCTCAGCTGACGCGACCGCCGCTCCCGGGCGCACTCACTTGGGCGCCACCCGGGCGGCAGACTGCACGTTCGGGGGCGTGGCGATATCGAGCGGTGTCAAACCGGCACTGGGAGAGCGCGCCCGGTTCGCCCGACGCGTGTTGGTGACACTCCAAGGGCGAGCCGGTCCGGCGCGTGCGTCGGATCAGCAGACAAGCGAGACTCGGTCTCTGTTCGAGCTTTCGGCGCTCGAAGGTCAGAGCTCGGTCACGAGGTCGCCCATGCGTAGTTCTGCCTCACGGGTCTGGCCGCCGAGTTCGAGGAACCGGCGCATGGCGGCCTGGGCCCGCGGGTCGCGCAGGGTTTGCTGGAAGAGGAGTCCCTCGTCGAGCAGACCCTCGGTCAGTGGCAGCTCGTCGGCGTTGAGGACCGATCGCTTGGCGAGCGCGATGGCGATCGGCGGGTACCCGGCTATGCGGTGTGCGAGCGCGTCGACGTACGGGGTGAGCGCGTCCGGAGCTAGGGCCCTGTTGAGGTAGCCCCAGCGCTCCGCGGTCTCAGCGTCGACGTCGACACCTCCGAGAATGATCTCGAGGGCGCGCCCGCGTCCGACGAGACGTGGCAGGCGTTGGGTTCCCGTGCCGCCGGGCAGGATGCCCAGCGGCACCTCCATCTGGTTCACGATGGTGCGACCGATGGCGCCGAAGCGCATGTCGCACGACGAGGCAAACTCGCTGCCTCCACCTCCGACGCGCCCGTTGATCTCGGCGATGGTGGCTTTCGGCATCGTCCGTACGCGTTCGCACATGGCGTGGAAGGGGTTCAGCTGCTGCTCTCGGATTGGTGGCTGGTCGGTCGGGAACTGGAGAATTGCCGCCACGTCGAAGTGGGCGATGAAGAAGTCGGGGTCGGCGCTGCGGAATACGACGACCCGTGCTGTGTCGTCGGACTCGACCTCGGCGCAGAAGTCTGCCAGCTGCAAATAGAGGGCGATGGTCATGACATTGATCGGCGGCGCGGCGATGGTGGCGACGGCGACCCCGTCCTCGACGTTCACACGGATCAGCTCGTAGTCGTAAGCCATACGAAAACGTAACGCCGCCCTTCCAGCCCTGACTCTCTCCGTTGCCAACGACTGGGCGTGCGGGCTCTCGCGCCGAAAGCAGGCCGGCAACGCTCCGATGGGCCGCTGCCAGCATCTCGCCAGCGCCGCTCCAGACGCCTCGTGCGCCCCGGAAGCTCGCGCCGCACGCCAATCGGCCGCCGCTCCGACCGGCACATCGCGGGCCAGCAGGGGTGTCCCTGACCTCCCCGCAAGACCCGAGCGACAGTCCCCGGCCGCCAGGCTTGGGGACGCTCCACAGTGCCGGCGCCCCGCAAGCCGGGCGGATGGAAGGCGCTCGGTATCGCTCACGGACCGTCGCAGCCCGGGCGAGTCATATCCGGCGAAGTGCAGCGGCGGGGTCACTCGGTAACACGCGAGCCGACGGCCACGATGCGCCAAGGGCGCCACGCTCAGGATCGGTACGTTCGCGACATCGGGCGTTCGAGAGCGCTCATCACCCTTTGTGGCGAGCACTCCATACTCGGCGATCTGCACGAAGGATCGCGCACCGAACGACGCGACATGACGACGTGACGCGACACAGTCAACAGGCCAGGGTGAGTCCGCCGAGCGTCCCAGACTCGCGTCCCCCGAAGGCCAAACGCCGGCTCCGTCGGAGCACGCGACACGCGACGGCCGGCGCGTCCGGGCCTAGTGCCGGGCACCGATCGCCCGTCGTGTGCTCACCGCACGGCGACGGCTGAGGAAGGACTTACGCTTCACTCATGTTGATGCTCTACCTGACCACGGCCGGCAGCTCCGACCCGACACGCGCCTCGATTCCGTTGCACCTCGCCGTCAATGGGTCACTGGAAGTCGGTCATGAGGTCGGTGTAGTACTGGCCGGCGACGCCACAGAACTGGTCAAGGCAAGCGTGCGCGACCGCCTGGAAGGCGTCGGGGTGCCACCGGCTCGCGACCTGTTCGCCAAGGCGCGACAGCACGAACTGCCCGTCTACGTCTGAAAGGCATGTGCCGTCGCCCGGGAGGCGACTGACGAAGACTTGGCGGCCATCGGCGGGCAATGGGTGACACCCCCCGACGTCGCTCGACTCATCGAAACAGCCGATCGGTTCGTCAGCGTCTGAGCCTCGAAGAGGTAACGGCGCACTGGTCTGCGGTCCCGAACGCTCCGCCCCGAGAGGGTTCGATCGGCACTCGGCACGGGGGGACAGCGATCACGGTAGCGCTGGGCGACTAGACGGCCGCTCATAACACCGAGGCGAAGGCCATGATGAGCCGCGGCGACCTGCTCGGGAACGGCACATCCGCGCCACGGGTTCGAGCGCGTGTTCATCAGGCTCCGTCACGACGCGCTCCCGCCCACACGTCCTGGAGCCACGGCTCGGCGCAGCCTAGGGGCAGTCGATGTCGATGGGAGACGACTCCAACCCGGCGTTGGTGCTACCCGCGCCCGACTGTCTCGCCGCGCGTTCTACGGACAGCGTTCGGTTGCTCGCGCGCTTCGAGCAGATCGTCGACCATGGCCGTGTTGTCTGGGCTGTCGAAGTCGCAACGCACGGCCAGCGGTCCCGAGGTGACCGGACCACCGGCGGACTTCCAACGCTGAGTAGTCCGGCGTGGGCTGTGGGAGGCTTTTGGCTGTGCATGCGCGCCCTACGGGAACGGTGACGTTTCTGTTCACCGACATCGTGGGCTCGACGCAGCGGTGGGAACGGGACGCCGATGCGATGCGGACGGAGGTCGTCACCCATGATCAAGTGCTGAGGTCGGCGGTCGAGTCGCATGGGGGCTGGTTGTTCAAGCACACCGGTGACGGGGTGTGTGCGTTCGACTCCGGGAGGACAGCGGTGGCGGCGGTCGAAGCGCAACGACAGTTGCTGCTGCCGGTGCGGATGGGTATCGGCACTGGCGAGGCAGAGCTCGATGGCGAGGACTAATTCGGACCAGCTCACCCGTGCCGCGCGCGACTCATGTGGACGGCGACCGTCCACCGAGTCGACGCCGTGGGCGCCTCTCGCGACGGCAGATGACGAACAACGTCACCGTACCGACGCCGAGGAGACACAAGACCGCCCAGGAGATCATCGCCAGCCTCGCCGCACATTGTCAGCGAATTGCTGGCTCGGGCACTATGCGACCGCCACCCAGTTCCCGTGGAGGCCGAACGGGACGCGATGGGGCATGCGTAGGGTCGCCGCGGGCTCGCCGGCCACGTCGTCGGCGTGCAGGATGAGCAGATCGGTCGTCAGTTCGGCGGGGTCGTACGTGTAGACGAGGAGGTAGCCGTCGTCCTCGCCGGTGCCGGACCGACCGGGCGCGAAGATCGCCTCGCCGAGGCGTCGAGGCCCGAGGTCGCGCGTCGTGATCGAGCCGGTCACGGTGTCGTACCGGCGCAGCTGATCCCATTCCCCCACGATGGGTGCGTGCTTCCCGATGACGTGGAAGTAGCGGTGCCTCCTGCCGATGCGGCGATCGTCGATCCGTGGGAACTCAGCCATCAGGGCGTCGACCTGCTCGAACGTCACGAGCCCGGAGCCGAGGGCGAGACGGGCCCTCGCCATGCCCGCCTGGCCCGGGCCGCCGGGTAGCCGCATGCCTGGATGGGTCCAGTACGGGTAGTCGACGGTAATCGTCGTCGTGCCGTCGTCGGCCACCTCCTCGAAGGCGTTGGCAAAGTGCCAGACCCAGAAGGCGTCGCTGTCGAACCACTGGAAACCCGATCCGTCGCGGGCGATCACCGCGATGCGCGTACCCCGTTCGGGACGCCAATCGAGCACCGGCTCACCCCGCTCGGGTCCGCCGAGGTCGAACACGACCGGACACACGAACACGACGAGGTAGCGCTCGGTGATGACACAGTCGTGGATCATGTACGAGGCGTCGAGGTCGACCGCCTCCTCCGGGCGAGCCGTTCCGTCGGGGGCGACCACCGACCAGGTCAGGAACGGCGGCTCCAGCCCGTAGCGGAAGACCACGAGCTCGCCGGTGATCGGGTCGATGCGAGGGTGGGCGGTGGTGCCGCGCGGCAACACGCCTCCGTACGTGTACGGCCCAACCGTGTCGAGCGTCGGCGCCAGGTGGTAGCTCGGCTGGCTCTCGGCCAGCGCCAGGATCCGCCCGCCGTGGCTGATGACGTTCACGAACGGGGCGTCGCGATCCACCAAGGCCAGTGCGGCGCCGACCTCGGACACGCCGGGGCGGATGCCGCTGTTGACGCCTCCCCACAGGGCGCGTCCGGCCCGCTCCTCGGCGGCCATCACCGGCGTGCGCACGAAGCGGTTGGCGTAGCGCACGTCGCCGTCGTTGAACCACACGCCGTGCACCATCGCGTCGCCGTCGAGCGGGAACGTGTAGCTGCCGATGGGGGTGAACCGCGGGTTGGGACCGTTGCGGAGATAGGCGCCGGAAAGGTCACGGGGCACCTCGCCCTGGGTCACCTCGACCACGGGGGCGTCGTGCTCCTCGGTCGTGGCGGCGAAGATCCCGTTGAGCATCCGAACGGCGACAGGATCGAACCTCGGGGTCACCACGGTGCTCGTCATTCGGCTTTCTCCGCCTTCGGCGCGGTCGCCCGATCGGCGATCAGCAGCCCGATCAGCACGAGGGGCAGTGCGATGTCCAGGTACAACGGGAAGCCGGCGTTCCCGGGCTCGGTGTTGCCGTTGGCCACGATCTCGTGGATGTGGCCGACGGCCGCGCCCAAGTAGAAGACCGACAGCGAGATCACGGTGGCGGTCCAGAAGCCGCGGCTGGCGATGAAGAAGCACAGCAGACCGAGGACACCGAGGGCGAGGCTGGTCAACGCCACCTCGTATTGGAACGGGTTGCCCGTGGGCCACCCGATGTTTCGGGCGGTCTCGTCGGCGAGGACGGTGTGCAGGAGGAAGTTGACGACGCCCCAGACGCCGACGCCGATCACGAGGAGCCAACGCAGCAACGTGCCGATGCGGCGGTGGCGCCTCGCCCGGACGTCGGCCGCCACGGGTGGGCCGGTGGTGACCGGCGACGACGCTGATGTGGTGGTGGTGGTGATTATGGTCATGGCGACCACTGGACCACCGAGAGGTGCGGAGCGGCATCGGGCAACCGCCCCTATTTCACCGGACCGGGTCAGCGGGCGCCGAGCAGGCCCTGGCGGGCGGCGAGACCGACGGCTTCGGCCCGCCCCCGCACGCCGAGCTTGGCGTAGATGCGGCCGGTGTGGTGCATCACGGTCTTGGCGCTCATGAACAGCGAGGCGGCAATCTCCCGGTTGGTCAGCCCGGTGGCCATGAGCTCGAGCACCTGGCGCTCGCGTCCGGTGAGGAGCGCCGGCGCGCTCTGGCTCGAGGGCAACGGAGCCGGAGCGCTCGAGCGCCGTGGCGGCGGCGAGCCCGCCAGCCGCTCGCCGAGGTCGCACGCCGCGTCGAGTGCCTCCGTCCACATCCACCGCCCGCCGTCGGCGACGGCGGTGGCGAACCCGTCGGGACCCAGTGCCGTCTCGGTGGTGGCCATGACGGCGTCGTAGAACTCGAGTGCCGAGGCCGGGACTTCCCGCCGCAGGACGGGCAGCGTGGGCCGCACGGCGCCGTGCAGGCGGGCGGCGTCGTGCGCCTGTCCGGCGTAGGCGGCCATCAGGGCCACGGTGAACAGGCCGATGGCGGCGCCGTGCCAGTAGCCCGTTTCCCGACCGAGCCGGATCGTCCGCACGAACCAGTCCATGGCGGCCGCATCGTCGCCGGCGGCGGCCGCCGTCCCGCCGAGCAGAGGCAGCGTCGTCGCCACGCCCCGCACGTCGCCGATGGCCGACGAGCGGGCGAGTACCTCCTCGAAGGCGGCGGCTTGGTCGGCGGGCTTCGAGCCGAGTCCGCCGTTGACGACGAACGCCTGCAGCGCCCGGGCGGCGATTCGCTGGTTGCCGCCGCGATCGGCGGTCCGCATCGCCTCGCTCGCGAGCTCGGCGGCGACACTCGACTCGCCTCGCTGCTGGGCCACCAGCGCCCGACGGTGGAGCAGCTCGGCCCGCCACCAGTCGCGCTCACCCGGCGGGCAGTGAGCCAGCGCGTCGTCGGTGACGCGCCACGCTCGGTCGGCGCCCTCGAGCAGCCGCAGGGCGTAGGACAGATGCTCGCACGTCCGCAGCCAGGCCAGGCGGTGTTCGTCGACGTCCAAGACGGCCCGAGCGTCCTCGAGCTCGCCGATGAGGTTGCGCACCTCCGCGTCGTCCAGCACATCGGCGCCGTCGTCGACGGCGAGACGCGCCGACCAGCCCGCCGCCTGGGCGCGCAGTGCCTCGTGGCCGGCCTCCGGTACCGACGCCGCCAGCCGGAGCCATTGCCGGCCCTCGGCGAAGCGGGCCCGGTACAACCAGTACGGCCCGAGCGCCACCGCCATGCTGAGGGCGTCGGCGTGCCGGCCGACGGCGGCGAGATATCCGTAGGCGAGCCGCAGCTCGGGAAGGTTCGTGTTGACGCGCTCGAGCCACGTGCCCTCGTCGCGGCCGTCCAACCCCGCACCCGCGGCCCGGGCCTCTCCGAGAAAGGCTTCGGCGTGGCGGCCGGCGATGGCGTCCCGCTCGCCCGCCTCGTCGAGCCGGTCGCCGGCGAACAAGCGCACGGTGTGGGGCAACACGAAGCGGGGGTCACCGTCGACGTCGCTATCGGCCGGGTCGACGAGGTGCAGGTCGACGAGATCCGACACCGCCTCGAACACGTCCTCGGTGGCCGGCCCGCCGTCGCGGTCGCTGACGACGGCGCTCGCCGAGGCCAGCGACCACGAACCGCCGAACACGCTGAGGCGACGGAGCACCCGGGCCGACGCCGGCGCGAGGAGGGCGTAGCTCCACGCGATGGTGCCGTAGAGGTCGCGGCGATCCGGGTCGCGGTCAACGGACCCGTGCCCGAGCAGCCGCCACGCGGCATTGGCGGTGGCGACGCGTTCGCGCATCGCTTCGGGCGTCAGCATCCGACTGCGGGCGGCGGCCAGCTCGATGGCGAGCGGTAGGCCGTCGAGGAGGCGGCAGAGCTCGGCGATGACCCGGAGGCGTTCGGGCCCGAGCGCCAGGTCGGGCGCCACCGCACGGGCGCGCTCGCAGAACAGGGCGACGGCGGGCGAGGCCACCACGGTGGCATCGACGGCGGCGGCATTCTCGGGCACGGCGAGGCCGCCCAGCGGCATGACCCGCTCGCCGGTCAAGTGCAGGCGGCGACGGCTCGACACCAGGAGCACGAGACCGGGGCACCGCGTCGACAGCGCCGCCGCGAACGGGGCGGCCGCCGCCACGTGCTCGAAGTTGTCGAGGACGACGAGCATCCGACGCCCCGACAGCGCCCCGCACACGGTCTCGACCACCTCAGATCCCGAGGGTGTCGCCACGCCGAGGGCCCGTGCCACTTCTCCCGGGACGAGGGCCGCGTCGTCGACGGCCGACAGGCCGACGAACGCCGCCCCGTCGGCGAAGCGTCCGCTCAGTTCGTGCGCCACCTCGATCACGAGGCGGGTCTTGCCGCATCCGCCGGCGCCTGTGACCGTGACCAGGCGGGCGCCGGCGCCGGCGATGAGCTCCACGAGCGTCGCCACCTCATCGCGGCGGCCGACCAGCTCGGTGAGCGGCTGCGGGATCCAGGCGAGATGCAGGAACCGAGCTTCGCGCGCTCAGCGGTCGACAAGAGGCTGTTCCGCGGCGGGCCGTCGCGACCGTGCGCGGGCAGCTTCGGGTCAGCGGGATCCGGCGTGGCGGGGCGGTCGCTTGGCACGCCGTCGCCCGCCGATGTGGTTCGCCGTCCTGCATGACGCAGTGTTGCCCTACGTGGACGTTGGCGAACTCGGCTTCGAGGCAGCCATGAACGAATCGCAACGCCATCTGCTCGGCTGAGCCTTCCGTGGCGCGTCCGCAAGAGGGAAGTGAGGACGCTTTGCCCAACCATTTGTTCGGGACGTGGGCCTCGACTCGTGTCGTGTGCGACAAGCGCGTTGACGTCCGGGTCGCTAGGGGCGGCAGGTCTCGTTCGACTCGATGATCTCCACGCACAGCCGCACACAACGGTCGCAGATGTAGACGCCGGGGCCGGCGATCAGCTTCTTGACCCGGCTCTCTGGCCTCCCGCAGAACGAACAGCAGAGGTTGTTGCCCAAGGCGGGCCACCGCTTCGGCTCGGGCCTGCGACGCCGCGAACGCACTCGCACCTCGCGATCGTACGTGCGCGACAGCACGAGCCCAGACGCCGGGTCCGCCGGGCGCCATTCGTTGCCGGGCGCGGTCAGCGCTGACTGACGCGAGTGCGTCAAGAGGTCTGCACTCGCAGGAGCCTACGGTCCGCGGGCCGAGCAGATCGACGGCTACGCGATCGTCGAGACGCGCCAGAACGTCCTGGGTCGACGCCCTACCGAGTGTCGCCGGCGGTGATGACTCGTAACCCCGGTGCGTCGTTGAAGAGGCGGTCGTGGGTTACGAGCGGCACGTCGAGGCGGATGGCGGTTTGCAGCGATCCAGCGGTCGCCGTCGTGGAGTTTCTTCCCGAGTGCGCGGCCGGCCTGCTGGCACCGCATGCGCAGGTCGGCGAAGGCGCTGATCATTGCGTCGTCGGGCTGGACGACAGCTGTCTCGGCGATCCGGCGTTCCAGCCTTCGGCGTCGTAGCTCGCCCCACCCGTGCTCGGAGCGCGCCGAAGCGGAGCTCCATGACGGTCTGGAAGGCGAGCAGGACGGGCTGCGAGCCGATGAGTTGTCGGTAGCGGTCGGCGAGCGGGTTCGGGCGGTCTTCGAACAGCCCAGCTGATGACCATCGTGTCGACGACGACGCCGATGGACGGGTGTCAGTCATGCCTCAGCCAGCGCCTCTTGGAACGCCTTCCGCTCCTCGTCGGTGATGTCCTCGACCACGAGACGGTCGCGGGGAGGCAGCGGCCGGGCGCACTTTGCGCCTCGTCGGGCGGACAGATCCGCACGGTCGGCTCCTCAGGCTGCTCGACGGTGGACATCGGTTCCAGTGTGCGACTCTGTTGCGTGCAGCTATCGGGCGGCACCGGCGAGGAAGGCTGCGACCACGTAGGTGGCGTGCCGGTCGAGGCGCTCGCCGCTTCGGCCGAGGAAGATCGGTCCCTCGACCCGTTCACCGATCGCGAGGTCGATAGCCCGCGCCGTGCGCGGCGCGAGCGGGATGGTGACGACCTTGCCGCCCTTGCGGACGACGGTGAGCGTGCGATGCCCGCGTGCGAGGCCGAGCGCCTGGATGTCGGCGCCGAGTGCTTCTGAGACCCTCAGGCCGTTGATGGCCAGCAGCGACACCAGCGCCTGCTCGGCCGCGGATGCGAGACCGGCGGCGACGAGAAGGGCGCCGACCTCGTTTCGGTCCAACCCGGTGGCGTGGGACTCGTAGTCGAGTCGCGGCCGGCGCACGTGCGCGGCTGGTGAACGCTCGAGCAAGCCCTCCTGCTCGGCGTACCGGTAGAAGCTGGCCACGGTGCACAAG
>JBKOXV010000270.1:0-18857 GCA_046725105.1 bacterium
GGGAGCAAGGCCACGCAGGGGGAGGGCGGCCCGTCCGCAGACACCCCCGGGTCGGCCGCTGGAGCCGGCGGGCAACCGCCGGCCGAGAGGGATGGTCGCCACCGACGGTTCTCCGGAACCGTCGGGACAGAATCCGGCGTATGGCCGACTCGCCACCACCGCCGCTGACCTGCGCAAACGCACCCAGAAACGGGACGGCGGTCATCGCGCCTAGTGCGTCGCTGACCCGCACGTCGACCCCAGCTGCGGCGATTCGGTCCCGCGAACGGTCCCACGTAGAAGCGACGAGCTCCTCCTGGGGCGCGGGAGGGCCGATCTGCCTCTCGCCGCGGTCAAGGCGCGAAGGATCGGAGCGTCGCAGTTGCGCGACCCTTCGCACGACGCTCATCCCTGCGCCTGGCTTCGACAGTGGACGGATCGAGATCGCCCTCCCGCCAACCCGGCCCGCGGATTGCCTTCACCCGAGCCACCCACGAGGTGCAGCACCGGCCTCGAGGACGTCCTCGCTATAGAGAACCTCGCCGTTGACGACCGCGGGATCGACGTCAACGAGACACACCACGGCTTCGGCGAAGCGCGTCGGCGGGTGCTGGGCGGATCCCGCGCCCCCGACCCACTCGAGTCCCGGGGTCGCGATCGGCGTCGACGGTACGAGTGTGTTGACGGCCACGCCCCGACGCGCAACTTCCACGGCGACGGATCTCGTCAGGTGCTCCAGCGCGAGCTTGCTGGCGCCGTAGGCGGCGGGCGGTCCCGACATCCGGGCCGCCTCCGAGCCGACGTTCACGATCCAGCCTCGACCCCGCTCCAGCATGGCTGGGAGCACAAGCTGTGTGAGTCGCCACGGCGCGAACAGGTTCACCTCGAACTGGGTGCGGATGGCGCGCATCGGCACGTCGACGACCCGGGGGACCTCCGCCAGCGAGGTTGCACTCGCCGTCCGACGCCGTCCGGGACGGCCGGGGACCGTTGCCGCGGCGTTGTTCACGAGCACGTCGATCACGCCGAGCCCGGTCGCGACCTTGTTGACGAAGCCCTCGAGGTCATCCTCAACCGCGACGTCGCAGGACACCCCGAGGGCGGTGCCGCCCGCGGCTCGAATCGCCGCGACCGTCTCTTGCACGCTCCCAGGCAGCGTGTCGTCACCGGCCTTCGCCGTGCGTGCGGCGACGCCGACGGACGCGCCTTCTCTGGACAGCGTCTCAGCGATTGCACGGCCGAGCCCACGGCTCGCACCCGTCACGACGGCGACACGACCGGCCAGTCGCCCAACCACTCGACCGTTACTCGCTCGTCGGGCCCGAGAACTTTGGCGAGCGCTTCTCCCGGTGGGCAGCGAGGCCCTCCTTCGCGTCCGGTCCACCGAAGCCGTAAAACTCGTAGGCCAGCGAGGCGTCGAAGGCGGGCGCGAGCAGACGGTACCAGTGGTTGAGGGTGTGCTTCGTCCACCGGATCGCGCTCTGGGCGCCGCCGGCGAGGTTACGCGCCACCGCAAGGGCACGGTCCTGGACTTCGGCGTCGTCGACGCACAGCGAGACGAGACCGATGCGCTCGGCCTCCTCCCCCGTTAGCGTCTCGCAGGTCAGCAGGTAGTACTTGGCCTTCGCCATGCCGCACAGCAGCGGCCAGCAGATCGCTGCGTGGTCGCCGGCCGCGACGCCGAGGCGGGTGTGGCCGTCGATGATGCGCGCCGTCCGTCCGACGACCGACACATCGGCGAGCAAGCCGGCGACGAGCCCGGCGCCGACTGCCGGGCCGTGGATCGCTGAAACAACCGGCTTCGAGCAGTTGATGACGTTGAAGACGAGGTCGCGCGCCTCGCGCATGACCCGCGTGCGGGCGGCGTAGTCGTTCACCGTCTGCTCGATGAGCTCGAAGCTGCCGCCGGCCGAGAACGCCTTCCCTGCGCCGGTGAGCAGCGCGACACCCACGTCTGGATCCCGATCGATCGTCAACCACACGTCGGCGAGATCCCGATGGGCGTCTGGGCCGACGGCATTCAGGTTGGGGGCATCGAGCACGACGCGCAGCACGTCGGGGGCGGGGCGCTCGAATGAGAGGCTGGTGAACGCGGCGTAGCGGTCCTCACCCATGGCCTCAGACCCGCTCGAGCAGGGTGCCAGTTCCTAGCCCGCCGCCACAGCACATCGTGACGAGGGCTCGCCGGCCGCCGTCGCGGCGGAGCTCGTGCACCGCCTTAGTCACCAGCACCGTGCCCGTGGCGCCGAGCGGGTGTCCGAGCGCGATCGCACCGCCGTTCGGGTTGACGCGTGCGAGATCGGCTCCGGTCTCGCGCTGCCACGCCAACACGACTGACGCGAACGCCTCGTTGATCTCGACCAGGTCGATGTCGTCGAGCCCGAGTGCGTTGCGCTCGAGGAGGCGCTCGGTCGCGGGGATCGGACCGGTCAGCATGAGCACGGGGTCATTCCCGACGATGCAGGTGTCGACCACGCGCGCCTTCGGCTCGATCCCGAGCTGCCCGGCGCGATCCTCCGTCATGAGCAGCACGGCGGCGGCGCCGTCGCTTATCTGCGACGCCGTCCCGGCCGTGTGGAATGCGGGGGTGCGATCAAGCACCGGCTTCAGCCCAGCCAAGCCTTCGATCGTCGTTTCGCGGAGCCCCTCGTCGCGCGCCACGAGCTGTGCGCCGCCGTTCTCTTCTGTGGCTGGCGCCTCGATCGGTGTGACCTGGCCCTCGAATCGACCTTCTTGCCACGCAGCGGCAGCGCGGTCCTGCGAGAGCTTCCCGAACGCATCGAGCTCCTCGCGCGTGATCGACCACTTCTCGGCGATTCGCTCTGCGCCTTCAAACTGCGAGGTGTGTTCGTAGTGCTTCCAGTAGTTGCGGTTGATGGACTTGCCGACGTCAGGGTCCTTGGGGACGCTCGAGCCCAACGGGACTCGACTCATGACTTCAACGCCGCAGGCCACGGCGACGTCGACGACTCCCGCGCCGACGAGCGCGACCGCGATGTTGGTGGCTTGCTGCGACGATCCGCACTGCGTGTTGACGGTCGTCGCCGCTACTTCGAGCGGAAGTCCGGCGGTGAGCCATGCGGTGCGGGTGACGTTGGCGGCTTGCATCCCGACCTGCTGCACGCATCCTCCGACGACCTGCCCCACGGCGAGGGGATCGATCCCCGACCGGTCGATGACTTCGCGCTGCACGTGGGCGAGCAAGTCCGCGGCGTGCATCCCCGAGAGCCCGCCGTTTCGGCGCCCAACCGGGCTTCGCACTGCTTCGACGATCATCACGCTCGGCATGTCAGACCCTTTCGATGATGGTGGCGGTGCCCATGCCGCCGCCGGTGCACATAGTCACGAGCCCAGTGGACAGGTCGCGCCGTTCGAGCTCGTCGAGAACGGTCTGTATCAGCATCGCTCCGGTGGCGCCGATGGGGTGCCCGAGTGCGATCGCGCCTCCGTTGACGTTGACCTTTTCGTGGTCGAGCTCGAGGTCGCGCATTGTCTTGAGCGGCACGGCGGCGAACGCCTCGTTGATCTCCCAGAGGTCGACGTCGCCGACTTTCATGCCCGCCTTGTCGAGGCAGCGCTGCGCCGCGGGACCGGGCGCGGTCAGCATGATCACCGGCTCGGCGCCGGCGGCCGCCGACATCAAGATGCGAGCTCGCGGCTCAAGCCCGTGGACCCGGGCGTAGTCGGAGGAGGCGAGTAGAACCGCGGCCGCGCCGTCGACGACGCCGGACGAGTTCCCGGCGTGGTGCACGTGCTCCAGGCGGTCGAGCTGCGGATAGGCCTCTAGGGCCATGTCGTCGAACGGCCGGCCGAACGGCGCGAAGACGGTCTCGCCCATCTCTGCGAACGCGGGCGGGAGGCTGCCCAGCGAGTCGACGGTGGTGCCGCGCCGGGGATGCTCGTCGCGGTCGAGCGCCAGCGTCCCGTCGAGGTGGCGCACTGGCACGATGCTACGGTCGAACCGGCCCTCGTCTGTCGCGACCGCGGCACGCCGCTGGCTCTCAGCGGCGAAGCGATCGACGGCTTCGCGGCTGAACCCCTCGAGCGTGGCGATAATGTCGGCCGAGATCCCCTGGGGCACGGTTGAATACCGCTCGCGGAGGTGGGCGTTGTTGCCGTCGATCGCGTTCGGAACGTCGGTGGGCAGGAAGTGCGACATCGACTCGACGCCACCCCCCACGACCAGATCTTGGTGGCCGGCGAGGATCCCCATCGCGCCGAACGTGATGGCCTGCTGCCCCGACCCGCAGTGGCGATGGACCGTCATGCCGGGCGACTCGTAGGGCCAGCCGGCAGTGAGCATCGACAGCCGGCCGATGCAGGCGCCGTGATCGCCTTCGTTGGACGCGTTGCCGGCGATCACGTCGTCGACGTCGGCGGGATCGAAACCGACCCGGCCGACCAGCGCGTTGAGCGCCTGCGCCAGCAGTTCCTGCGGGTGCAACGAGTACAGGGCGCCGGTGGGCTTGCCCTTTCCCCGCGGAGTCCGCACTCCGTCGATGATCCATGCCTCACGCATCACCGCTCCCCCTCGATGTCGATGTTGCCCGTCATGTCGACGCGCGCACGGTGGCCGCGACCGACTGCCAGCGGCCTTCGAGCTCGGCGTCGCCGATCCATTCCTGGCACGGCCCGTAGCTGAAGACGCGGTCGGCCAGACCCCGGTACCGATCGGCGAGGCGGCCGCCGAGGTCGTCCCATGTGGCCGTCACCGCGTAGTCGCCGAGCATCTCGTCGTTGATCTCGTTCGCCATGGCGTCGGTGTCGCCCTTCGCCATCAGCCGGTGCAAACGGTCGCTCGTTTCACCCCAGCCGTGCGCCTCGAAGACGGGACGGTACGTGCGCGTGGAGCCGTAGAACGACAGCTGGCGCCGCACCGCGTCGCGCTGCGACGCCCGCTCCGCCTCGCTGTCGCCGACGATCGTGAAGACCGGCACGAAGAGCTCGACCTCGGCGGGCGACCGTCCCGCCCGCTCGGCGCCAGCCGCGATCGCCGGTTGCACCACGTCGGTCAGGTACCTGGGCGAGTGGAAGGGGTGCACGTGGAACCCGTCGCACACCTCGCCGGCGAGGCGGGCCATCCCCGGGTTCACGCCCGCCATCGACACAGGAATGTCCGGGAGGTCGCTCCGCCCCGGAGAGAAGAAGTCCGTGAGCAGAGAGAAGGAGTAGTAGTCGCCTTCGAACTTGAGCGGCTCCTCACCCTGGAACGCACGCCAGATCGCCCGCAGCGCAAGCACGTATTCCCGGAGCTTCGCCGCCGGATGCTCGAACGGGACCGAGAAGCGGCGTTCGATGTGGGCTTTGACCTGGCTGCCCAGCCCGAGCGAGAAGCGCCCGGCGCTGGCGCGGTTCAGCTCCCACGCCGTCTGCGCCGTGATCATGGGGCTGCGCGGGAAGGCGACCGCGATCGCGGTGCCGATCGTCACGCGCGACGTGACCGTCGATGCGACGGCGCAGGCGAGATAGGGCGGCCGCTGCGATTCCGTGAACCACAAGCCGGAAAATCCGAGCTCCTCCACCCGTGGCGCAACCGAAGCGACCCGCTCCATCGGCAGGCTCGCCCCGTACACGTCGAACTCCATCAACCACTCCCCCGCTAGTACGACTTCAGGCCGAGATCACGTGCGATCGCGTTGCGCTGGATTTGGCTGGTGCCGCCCGAGATGGTCGCGACGATCGACTCGCGATAGCGAAAGCTCATGACGCTCTCGGTCGCGAACCCGTGGCCCGCCATGATCTGCATTCCCCAGCGCGCCACGTTCACGTACGTCTCGGATCCCTTCAGCTTCGCCATCGCGGCCTCACGGTGACAAGGAACACTTCGGTCCCGGAGCGACGCGGCGCGGTAGGCGAGCAGACGCGCCGAGTCGATGTCGGTCTGGAGATCGGCGATGACGTGGGCGAGCGACTGGAACGTGCCGATGGGCCGATCGAACTGCTTGCGTTCCTTCGCGTAGTCGAGGGCGAGGTCGAGCGTCGACTGCGCGGCGCCAACGTACCCGGCGCTCAACAAGATCCGCTCGAGCTCGAGGTTCGAGAGCATGACCCGCCAACCCTCGTGGAGCGGTCCGACGAGCGCGTCTGCGGTTACGAGCACGTCGTCGAGGAACACCTCGAAGGTCCCGAGGATGTGGCGGGCGAGCGTCGGCGTCTTCCTCAACGTGACACCCGGTGCGTCCGGGTCCACCAGCAGCGCGCTGATGCCACGGTGCTTCTGTGCGGCTCGATCGGTGCGGACGTACATGAGGATCGTCGTGTTGGGCAGCCCGGCGCCGGTGCACCACATCTTCTGCCCGTTGACGACGAAGTGGTCGCCCCGGCGCTCGGCCGTCGTCCGGAGCGCGGCGGCGTCGGACCCCGCGTCGGGCTCGCTGATCGCGACTGCGTAGTTCCGCTCTCCTCGCACGAGCTCGGGCGCCAATTGCGCCCGCTGCGCGTCGGACCCCCACTCGAAGACGGCGATCGTCGGGATGAGCCGGCCCGAGTAGCACATGGCGACGTCGAGGCTGGCGTGACCGAGCTGCTCGGCGACGAGCACGAGCTCCATCGGCGTCGCTCCCGAACCGCCGAACTCCTCGGGGAACGGCAACCCGAACAGCTCCATCTCGGCGAGGCCCTTCGTGAGCTCGACCGGCGACGCCGACTCGTCATCCCACTCCTTGGCCACCTCGGGCGGACAGGTGCGCGCGACGAAGTCGCGGACGGTCGTCGCGAGGAGCTGCTGCTCGTCCGTGAGCCCGAAGTCCACGCCCCCTCCCGTCCCGGCCTCGTCGGTGGATTCGCGAATGATTATATTGATACAGCGGAACTGGGCCAGGCGAGAGGGGATGTCGTGGGGCTCGACGGGAAGGTTGCGCTCGTCACGGGCGCCGGCCGTGGCATCGGAGCGGCCATCGCCGAAGCACTCGCGGGGGCGGGCGCCGCCGTCGCCGTGGTCGACCTCGACGAGGCGAGCGCGGCCGCGCAGGCAGAGCGCCTGGTCGCCGCCGGCACCAAGGCCGTGAGGCTGCAAGCCGACATCACCGACTCGGCTCGGGTGCGAACCGTCGTCGACGAGGCGACGGCGGCGCTGGGACCGGTCGACGTGCTCGTGAACAACGCCGGGTGGGACAAGATCGAACCGTTCCTCGACAACGACGAGTCCGACTGGGACAAGATCCTCGCGATCAACCTGAAGGGCCCGATCATCGTCACGCGCGTCGTGCTAGACGACATGATCGAGCGCAACACGGGACGCATCGTGAACATCGCCTCCGACGCCGGACGCGTCGGCTCCAGCGGTGAGGCTGTGTACTCCGCGGCCAAGGGCGGCGTGATCGCGTTCACGAAGACGCTCGCCCGGGAGATGGCGCGCCATGCCATCACCGTGAACTGCGTGTCCCCGGGCCCGACCGATACCGCGCTGCTGGGGTCTATGGACGACAAGCTGCGCGCCGCGGTCGAGAAGGCGATCCCGCTGCGGCGGATCGCGCAGCCGACCGACATTGCGCCGGCGGTCGTGTTCCTCGCCGGCGACGAGGCGGGATACATCACGGGTCAGACACTCTCGGTGAGCGGCGGGCTCACGATGGCATGAGCGACGAGGTCCTCGGCTTCGAGGCGCGCGGCGCCGTCGCGCTGATCACATTGCGCCGTCCCGAGCAGCTCAACGCCCTGAACGCCGAGCTGGTGTCGGGTCTGCGCGACCAGATCGACAGGATCGCAGCGGATGAAGCTCTCCGCAGCGTCGTGGTGACGGGCGCGGGGAAGGCGTTCTCGGCCGGCGCCGACATCAAGGAGTTGGGCGCGCTCGCCGGACCGTCCGAGTTCCGAGACTTCATCCAGCACCTCGAACGCACGCTCCGATCCCTCGAGCTGCTGCCGAAGCCGTCGATCGCGGCGGTCAACGGCGCCGCCCTCGGCGGCGGTCTGGAGCTGGCGGCGGCTTGCGATCTGCGCATCGCCGATCCCCGGGCCCGCTTCGGCGTTCCCGAGATCAAGCTCGGTTTGCTGCCCGGCGCTGGCGGCACCCAGCGGCTGCCTCGCCTCCTGCAAAGGGGGGTCGCAAAGCAGATGCTGCTCACCGGCGATCCGCTCGATGCCCATGAGGCGCTGCGGGTCGGCCTCGTCAACGAGGTGAGCGACGAGGGCGGGAGCCTGGACCGGGCGGTCGAGCTCGCGATCGCGCTCGCCGATCGGGCGCCGCTGGCGGCGGCGGCCGCGAAGCAGCTCGTCGACCACGGGACCGGGCTCCCCCTCGACGCCGCGCTTGCCCTCGAGCGCGAAACGGTGTCGATGCTCTTCGACACCGAGGACCGCATCGAGGGCGTCGCCGCATTCGTGGAGCGCCGCCAGCCCAAGTTTCGGCGCCAGTGAAGGACCTCGAGCGGCAGCGAGCCGCGCTGCGGAGGCATTGGGAGGAGAAGATCGCCTTCAACGCCCTGTGCGGATTCCGGGTCACGCGCTGGGACGCCGACGGGGTGACCATGGAGGTCGAGTTCGCGGAGCGGCTGTCGAACAGCCTCGGCTCACTGCACGGTGGCGTGATCGCGACGCTCATCGACACGGCAGCTAACGGAGCGGTCGCGGCCCAGGACGACTACGAGCCCCGCTCGCCCATGAACACCGTGGCCATGTCGCTGCAGTACCTTGCGGCGGCTCGGGAGCGGGTCGTTGTCGAAGCGAGCTGCACGAAGCGCGGCCGGCAGTTGACGTACGTGCACGTTTCAGCGCATAACGAATCGGGAACGGCTGTTGCGCAGGCGCTCGTGACCGTCAGCCAGCGTCGCGACCTCGGATGAGCCGCACAGGCGTGTAGACGAGGACTTCCTCGTCCCGCTGGTTCCGTACCGAATTACGCGTCGTCACGAGCCCACGTCCCGGCTTGTTCGACGGGCGGGACTCCGTGACCTCCACCACGACCTCGATGGTGTCTCCCACATACGTCGGGGCCTTCACGTCGAGCTCCATGTGCAAGAACGCCAGCCCCGTGCCGTGGATCACGTGAGTCTGGATCACCAGCCCCTCGGCGAGGCTGTAGGTCAGCGCGCCCGGCACCAGCTTGCCCTTGTACGGCGTGTGCTCTTCAACGAAACGGTCGTCCATGAAGAGCGGCTCGTTGAAGCCCATGTGCGATACGAACGCGACGACATCGGCCTCGGTGATCGTCCTCGCCGCCGTCCGCAGCGTGAACCCGACGGGCTGCTCCTCCCACGTCAGGCCCCGCGGCCCCCACTCGTCGCCCATGATGCTCCTCCCCGCCTCTCGCAAATCGGTTGAATGATATGTATCATCCGACACCATGGCGAGCGAGGTCCGTCCGGCTCGGATGCCCAAGGCGTCCGATGTCCTGGCCGATGATCTCCGCCGCGTCATCCTCGGGCAGCGGATGCCCGAGGGCACGCCGCTCCCCTCGGAGTCGGAGCTGGTCGAGGAGCTCGACCTGAGCCGTGCCACCGTGCGGGAGGCCCTCCGGCTGCTCGAAGAAGACGGGTTGATTTCGGTGAAGCGCGGCCCCCGCGGCGGCATCCGGGTCCGCCATCCCGACGCCGAGCACGTGGCCCGGTCCCTCACGCTGCGGCTCGGTTTGACCGACGCGTCGCTCGGCGACCTCATGGAGGTGCGGACGATGCTCGAGCCCGCGATCGCCGGCCTCGCCGCCAAGCACGCGACGGCCGAGCAGCGGGCCGAGCTGGAGGAGCTCGCGACCCGGGCCGAGCCGGTCGTGGAGCAAATCGACTTCCATGTGGCGCTCGGTGGAGCGTCGGGCAACCAGGTGCTGGCGAGCTTGGCCGCGAGCTTGCACGAGCTCGTCCGCTTCCACGTCGCGATCGAAGATCTCGACGCCAAGGATCTCGAACATTCGGTGCGCGCCCACGTGCGTATCGCCGATGCGATCAGTGCGGGCGACGTCGACGGCGCGACGAGTGAGATGCGCCTTCATCTCGAGAGCTTCGAAGTCCGCATGCGTGCGCAGGGCCGGCTGGACGAACCGGTCGTTCCGGCCGAGCGCTGGAACACCCACCGCAGGGCGGCCTCGGCGCTCGCGGCCACCGTTCGGGCGCGCGCAAACGCGGCCACTGACCTGACCACGCTGACGTAGGAGCGACGCGATGAGCGATCTGCTGCAGGGCATCCGGGTGATCGAGTCGGCGGCGCTGTACAACGGCGACAGCCTCGGCATGCTGCTCGGCGATCTCGGCGCCGACGTCATCAAGGTCGAGAGCCCGTTCCGCGGCGACTACCTCCGCGACTTCCTCGGGCAGATCACGCCCCACCACAGCCCGGCGCACGTCCAGGTCAACAAGAACAAGCGCAGCGTCACACTCGACCTCCGTCAGGATGCGGGCCGAGAGGCATTCTGGAAGCTGCTGGACACGGCCGACGTCTTCGTCGACGGCAACGCCGCCGACGCGTGCGAAAAGCTCGGCATCGGATACGCGGAGCAGCGGGCCCGCAAGCCCGACATCGTGTACTGCCAGTACACGGGGTTCGGCTCCGATGGCCCGTACCGCGACATCCCCACGCATGGTCAGATGATGAACGCGATCGTCGCCGCCACACCGACGGCGAAGGGCGACGACGGGTTCCTCCGTCAAGTTGAGGTCCACGGCGCCATGGGCAGCATGGCGCACGGCGGCGAGGGAACGATGGCGGGCGCGGTCCACGCCGCGATGCACGTCGCGGCCGCGCTCGTACGCCGCGAGCGCACCGGCGAGGGGTGCTTCATCGACGTCGCCGGTCACGACGGCGTGGTGCTCAACGCCTGGATCGCATCCACGTATGCGCTCAACGAGCACCGCATCACCGATTGGGTCGGCATGCCGGCGCGCGCCGAAGGGCAGCACTCGGGCGCGCGCTACCAGTTCTACGAGACGCGCGACGGCAAGGCGCTGCTGTTCTGCTGCATCGAGCCCAAGTTCTGGGTCAACTTCTGCCGTGCCATCGATCGCGAGGACCTCACCGGCGAACAGACCGGCGACGCGCCGGTCGAATGGGCCCAAGACGACGCTGAGCGGCGCGAGCTCCAGTCGATCTTCCGGACTCGGGACCTGGCCGACTGGGTCGAGCTCGCGCGCACGCGCGACATACCGATGGGGCCCGCCTATCGCGCGCTCGACGAGGTGGTCGCCGACCCGCACATGCAGACGCGGGCGGTGTTCGTCGATGGCGAGCACCCGCACGCCGGTCCGTTCACCTACATCGGCGAGGCCGCGAAGGTCTCCGGTCAGGAGTACCGGGTGCGGTACCCGTCGCCGATGCTCGGCGAGCACACCCGCGAGGTGCTCGGTGAGCTCGGCTACGACGACGCCGCAATGGACGAGCTCGCCGCCGGCGGCGTGATCTAACCGCGTACTACGACCAGCAAGGGGGGACGATGGCCGACGCACCGCTCTCGGGATACGTGGTCGCCGACGTGTCGACCGGTGTAGCCGGTGGTTACTGCACCAAGGTGCTCGCCGACGGCGGCGCCACCGTCGTCAAGATCGAGCCGCCCGAGGGTGACCCGCTGCGCCGCTGGTCGGCGAGCGGTGCGGCCATCGCGCCCGACGACGACGGCGCACTGTTCCAGTTCCTGGCGTGCTCGAAGCGCAGCGTCGTGGCGGACCCCGACGATGCCGATGATCGCGCCTTCGCGCAGGAGCTGATCCGCGCCGCCGACGCGGTCGTATGGACGCGAGGGTCGCGGCTGGCCGAGCACGACGACTTCAGCCCGGCGTCGCTCCGCGCGCTTGCGCCGCACGCGGTGGTGGCCGCCATCACCCCGTTCGGACTGGACGGCCCGTGGGCCGACCGCCCCGCCACCGAGTTCACGCTCGAGGCCTGGTCGGGGGCGCTAGGCAACCGGGGCACAGCCGACCGCCCCCCGGCGCGCGCGGGCGGCGACGTCATCAACTGGGCGTCCGGAATGTTCGCCGCCACCGGCCTCCTCATGTCGCGCGTCCGCCAGCTCGAGACGGGGGCCGGCGAGCTCCTGGACGTCTCGGGGCTCGAGTCCGGCATCCTCGGCCACACCATGTACCCGGTCACCTACCGCACGATCGCCGGGCGGCCGATGCGAACCGGCCGGTACATCAACTTCCCCGGCATCGAGCAGACCAAGGACGGCTGGGTCGGGTTCATGGTCGTCACCGGCCAGCAGTGGCTCGACTTCTGCGTCATGGTCGAGCAGCCCGAGTGGATGGCCGACGAGTCGCTGATCCTCTTCGAGAACCGGTTGTTCCGTCGCGACGAGTTCGGACCCAAGATCAGCCAGTGGATGCGCGACCACACGACCGACGAGATCGTGGAGCTCGCCACCGCGCTGCGCATCGCCGTCGCGCCGATCGGGAACGGCGAGACCGTCACCAGCATCGACCAGTTCGTCGAGCGGGACTGGTTCGTCAAGAACCCGTGCAGCGGATTCCTGCAGCCCGACGTGCCGTACACATTGTCCAAGGGCGCAGCGCGGCGTCCGTTCGAGCCCGCGCCACGACTCGGCGAGCACACCGACGTGGAACGATCGGCGCCGCGCCCACCGCGTGCCGCACCGGTCGGTGCCGCTAGCGACGGACGGCTGCCATTCGCCGGCTTGCGAGTGGCCGACTTCACCGCGTTCTGGGCCGGCCCGATCGTCGGCCACGTGCTGACGATGCTCGGGGCCGAGGTCATCAAGGTGGAGTCGACGAAGCGACCCGACGGTATGCGCTTCAGCGCGGTGAAGCCCTTGACCGAGGACCAGTTCTGGGAGTGGTCGCCGCTGTACCAGGGGTGCAACACCAACAAGCTCGACGTCGCGCTCGATCTCGGGACTGACCGTGGTCGCGACGTGGCTCGCCGCCTCATCGCGACCTGCGACGTCGTCGTCGACAACATGAGCCCGCGCGTAATGGAGAACTGGGGCTTGACGTACGACGCGTTGCGGGAGCTGCGCCCCGACATCATCCAGGTGCGGGCGCCCGCGTTCGGGCTCAGTGGCCCGTGGCGTGACCGCGTCGGGTATGCGCAGACGATGGAGCAAGCGACCGGGATGGCGTGGATCACCGGCTACCCCGACCAGGAGCCGCAGGTCCCGAACGGGCCGTGCGACCCCGTCGGGGGAACACATACGACCATCGCCCTGATGCTCGCGTTGGAGCATCGCCGCCGGACGGGGCAGGGCATGCTCGTCGAGATTCCGCAGATCGGAGGTGCGCTCAACATCGCCGCCGAGCAGGTCGTCGAGTACTCCGCGTACGGCGCGCTCCTCGAGCGCGAGGGCAATCGCGGTCCGCACGCAGCGCCGCAAGGCGTGTACTTGAGCGCCGACGTCGATGACGAGGGGAAGCGCGATCGCTGGGTGGCGATCGCGGTGGAGAACGGCGAGCAGTGGTCAGCGCTGCGCGGCCTTCTCGGCGATCCGGAATGGGCGCAGGACCCGAAGCTCGCGACGGTCGAAGGGCGGCGCGCGGCCGCCGACGAGCTCGACCGGCGTATCGGCGAGTGGTGCACGGACAAGGCTGCCGACCGCATCGTCGAGCTCGTCTGGGACGCCGGCGTCCCGGTCGGCAAGGTGCTCCTGAACCATGAGCAGGACGAGGTTCCCCAACTCGACGCGCGCGGGTTCTGGCAGGACGTGCCGCACCCTGTGACGGATGTGAACCGCCACGGTGGGTACCCGGTGCGGTTCTCGGCCGGGCCGCACCGGCTGCACCGGCGCCATGCCCCCCTGCTTGGTCAGGACAACCGCGAGGTCCTGGGCGGTCTCGGGTTGACCGGCGCCGAGATCGACGAGCTCGAAGCCGACGGCGTGATCGGTACGCGCGTCGAGATGGGCTGAGCCACGGCACCTCGAATCGGCATCATGCTCCCCCTCTCGGGGCGTGGTCTCGCGCAGCATCGCGAGATCGTCGGCCGGCTCGAGGCCGCTGGGTACGACGACCTCTGGTTCGGCGAGGTCAACGAGTTCGACGCGGTGACACCCCTCGCGTTGGCGGCGACGTGGACTCAGCGGATCGGGCTGGGTACAGCGGTGCTGCCCGTGTTCACCCGCGGGCCGGCGGTGCTCGCGGCGACCGCGGCCACCGTCGCAACCGTCGCGCCGGGACGGTTCACGCTCGGGCTCGGAGCTTCGTCTCCGGCGATTGTCGAGGGATGGAACGGCGTGTCCTTCGATCGCCCCCTTGCTCGGACCCGCGACGTCGTGCGGTTCGTGAAGGCGGCGCTGGCTGGGGAGCGCGTCGATCAGGACTTCGAGACCTTCTCGATCCGCGGCTTCCGGCTGGCGAGCCCGCCTGACGCCGCACCGCCCGTGCTCGTCGCCGGGCTCCGGCCGGCGATGCTGCACGTCGCGCGCGACGAGGCCGACGGGGCGATCGTGAACTGGTGCGGCGCCTCCGACCTCCCCCGGATCGTCGAGGAAGCAGGCCCGGCGCGCGACCTCGTCGTGCGGCTGTTCGTCTGCCCCTCGACGGATGCGGACAAGGTGCGGGACATCGCCCGCCGGCAAATCACCGCCTACCTCACGGTCCCGGCGTACGCCGCCTTCCAGCGTTGGGTCGGACGGGGACCGGCCCTCGAGCGCATGTGGGAGGCGTGGGACGCGGGTGATCGCCGGGGCGCGCTCGCCGCCGTCGACGACGAGGTCGTCGACGAGCTCGTCGTGCACGGGAGCCCGGCCGCCTGCGCCGCGCACCTGGCGCGCTTCGTCGAAAGCGGCGCCACGGCTTTGGCCCTCACCACGCTCGACGGCATCGGCGATTCGCTCGACGGTCTGCTCGCGCTCGCCCCCGAGCTGAAAGCCCTGGACAATCCGAGTATTTCGTTATATGATTAGTATCATCTAGCGAGCCGGGGTGTGCCATGACCAATCGGCAGACACGGGAGCTGCGCGAGCTCGAGGGGCGGACCGTGAGCGTGGCGCTCGCGAACGGCGATCGGATCGACGGGTGCCAGCTCGTGGCGTGTCCCCGGCCTGGGATCGACACTCTCTGGGTGTTCTCGGGTGGCGCGGATCTGTTCCTCCCACCCAGCGCGGTCCTCGAGGTGTACGAGCATCCCGGGAGCTGAGTACGGGCGGATGCGGTCATACGCCGAGGCTCTCGAAGGTTTCGAGGTCCTCGGTTGCCGCGACATGACGTGACATCCAGGCCACGTTGATCTCGCGCGGCTTGAAGTAGTCGGGGTTCACGATCTTCACGAAGAGTCCGTACGCGTTCCAACGCCGGTACGCCAGCCACGCCTTGTTGAAGCTCGGCGCATCAACACCGTGCGACGCCAGCCGGTCCAGGTAGTGCACGAGCAGATCCCGCTCACTCCGGCGACGGGCGTCGATCTCGAGGGCCGAGATCACGAAGTAGCTGACGTCCCACGCCCAGCTGCCCGTGCGGGGCGCCTGCCAGTCGACCAGGCCGGTAGTTCCGTCGGGGAGGAAGTACACGTTGTCGAGGTGACTGTCGGAGTGGATCACGCTCACCGGTTCATCGCGAGAGATCGCGGCCAGGCGCCAGAACGCGGCCACGATGCGCTCGGGGTCGTTCACGGAGTCCGGTGTGTTCGCTTCCACCCGTTCGTCGAGGTAGCGTTCAAACACGTCCGGCGTCTGGGCGCGGTAGTACGCCGCGTCCGGCCCTTCGAGCGGGATGCCCTCGGTTACGAAGTCGTAGTGTGCGAAGTGGCGCGCCCCCCAAGTCGAAGCGTGTAGACGCGCCAACTCGTCGAGTACCCGCGCTGCGCGGGTCGACTCCGATGGGCCGGGTGGCGTTGCCGAACTCGGCGCCCACCGCAGCCATGTCGTCGAGCAGGAGCACCCCCTGGCGTCTCGCGGGATCAACCCCGGCGTAGAAGCAACGCGGTACGGTGACTGCGACTTGCGGTGCGAGCTCGCTGTAGAAGCGCGCCTCGTACTCGTAGATCCCGCTGGCCGCCATCATCTCGAAGTGGTTCTCGAAGCCGGCCTTCAGCCACATCGTCGCGGGTAACGCCTCTCCGTCGTCGGGCGGCCGGGTGTACTCCAGCTCGACGGCAACGTTCGTGGCCGTGCCGTGGATCGGCACACCCACGCGCGCACCGCGCCCACCTCGACCCCGGGGTGACGCTCGTCGAGCGCGGCGGTAAGCCACTCGGGCGTGATCTCCTCGAACGCCGTCGGAACTACGGCACGAGCCGCGGCGCCGCTCGTCCTCACATCACCCCGTTCTCGTGCGCCTTCGAGTACTTCGCCGTGAACCAGCGCGGCCGACCCTCGACGTAGCGCAGCACACCTTCGCAGTACGTCCACCACAGCTCGGCAAGGTCCTCGAGGTACTTCAACGTCAGCCGCTGGCGGTCTTCGGTCAGGCCCGCCATCCGCACGACCTGCCAGCCCGCTTCCGCGTGCTCGATGTCGGCCTCGGCGTGCTCGATGACGTACTCGGCCTCGTCTTCGGTCAGGCTGTAGTGGCCGGTGACGGCCTTGGCCAGCGGCGGGCAGATGTCGCCGAAGGTCTGCTCGCCGGCGATGGTCGCGGCGGCAAGGATGGGCTCGACCGTCGGCGCCCAGGTGGCCAGCGCTTGGTGGGTCACGATCAGACCTCGAGTCTCGGGCAAGGGACGCTCGTTGGCGATCTCCTCGTCGCTCCACCCGCACGCGCGCGCCATCTTGACGGCCAGCTGCCAGTGGTCGGCGACGTCACCGATGCCAATGATCTCGCCGGTGAGGTTGGCGATGATGCCCTTGCGCATCTGCTCGTCGCGCATGCGGGACGCGAACACCAGCAGCACGTCACCGCCCGCCTTCACCAGAAAGCCCTGTTGGATCACCCATCCGCCGAGGGCGCGCTTGTCGAGCTCGCCGTCGATCATCTTCTGCCACAACGGGTGGTGGCTGTAGTTGATCTCCTCGTGGCGGTCCTTCACCTGCTGTACGAACGCTTCGGTGTCCATGGTTGCCTCCTTCGACATCGTCACCGCCGGAACGGTCGGAAGAACTCCCGCACCTCGTTCACGTAGAGCTCGGGAATCTGCATGGCCGCGAAATGGCCGCCCCGGGGCATCTCCTGCCAGTGCACGAGGTCGAACGCGGCCTCGGCCCAGGATCGCGGCATTTTGTAGTGCTCGCCCGGGAACTCGGCGTAGCCCGTCGGCACGCGCGTCTGCGGCAACGGCTGTTCCCGCCCCGGACCGTTGTTCTCGTAATAGAAGCGGGCCGACGAGCCCAGCGTCTGCGTGAACCAGTAGATGGAGATGTTGGTGAGCAGCTGGTCCTTGGTGAACGCCTGCTCGACATCACCGTCGCAATCGGTCCACGCCCGGAACTTCTCGACGATCCACGCCGCCAGTCCCGCGGGCGAGTCGTTGAGCCCGTACGACACGGTCTGCGGGCGCGTCTCTTGGACCTTCCAGTAGCCGGCGTCATGTGCAAGGAAGTTGAACGTCGCGCCGACCTTCGCCGCCTCCTCGCCGGACAACCCGGCCGTCGGATCGGCCGGGTTCGGCGGCCCGACGGGTAGGAGGTTGCAGTGCACGGCGCGGACGTGCTCGGCGTCGAGCTCCCCCAGGAGCGCCGCCACTAGCGCGCCGATGTCGCCACCCTGCGCGCCGTACCGGTCATAACCGAGCTCGGCCATGAGCGCTGCGAACACGGCGGCGATGCGGCGACCGTGCACGGCACGCTCCGTCGTCGGGCCCGAGAACCCGAAGCCCGGCAGAGACGGCACGACGAGGTGGAAGGCGTCGGCGGCATCACCACCGTGGGCGGCCGGGTCGGTGAGTGGGCCGATGACGTCGAGGAACTCTGCCACCGAGCCGGGCCAGCCGTGCGTCACGAGCAACGGCATCGCGGCCGGCTCGCGCGAGCGCACGTGGTAGAGGTGCAGCGGTAAGTCGTCCACCGTGGTGACGAACTGCGGGTAGGCGTTGAGCCTTGCCTCGGCTGCGCGCCAGTCGAACGACTCCGCCCAGTACGTGCACAGTTCGCGCAGGTAGGTGCGATCGGTGCCGTAGTCCCAACCTGTGCCGGGAATCTGGTCCGGCCAGCGCGTGTGCGCCAGGCGCTCGCGCAGATCGGCGAGCTCGGCATCCGGAACGGCGACCCGGAACGGCTCGAGCCTCGTCACCCGCGGCGCGGCCACAGGAGCAGTCATGCTCGCCTCACTCCAGTGGGGGCGCGAGCCATTCGGCAAGCACCTCGTCGTTGTGCTCCCCGACTCGAGGCGGAGGGCTCATGCCCGATGCCGCTCGCTCGCCGGTGTGATGCCAGCGGATCGCGCTGGTGATGTTTGGCCACGATCCCGGCTCACCCTCGACGATTTGGCGAGCTCGAAAGTGCTCGAGTTCCATGACGTCGGGGATCTCCAGAATCTTCGATCCGGGCACGTCCCATTCGACAAATCGCCGGTCCCACTCGTCCGCGGTCGCGGTGGCGAAGATCTCCTCGAGCTCCTTGCGCAGCCTGTTGTCGCCCCACGCGAAGTGGATGCGCTCGCTCGGGTCGCGGAAAGGAATGAGGTCCTCGCGGCCGACACCGCGGCAGAAGTTCTCCCAGAACTTCTGTTCGAGCGCCGCCATCAGGAACGCTTTGCCGTCCTTGGTGAGGTAGGCGTTGTACATTTCGCCGGTGTCGTTGCCGTGCATGTTGAACGGCTGCCCGGTAACCGTCGCCATCGCCAGCTCGGTCCGGTGCGCCTCGACGAGCGCGTCCCAGCAGGACAGGTCGATCCACGCGCCCTCGCCGGTCGTGCGGGCGCCGAGCACGGCTGCTGCTACCGCCAGCGCCGCGTAGGTCGAACCGAGCTCGTTGCCCCAGCTCGTGAACGTCCACCCCAGGCGCGGCTGGTTGTCGTGCCAGTCCACGTTCAACGTGTCCGCGAGCGCGTCCATGTTGAGCCCGTGCGACGGGAGCGGCGCGTACGGGCCCGTCTGGCCGAAGCCAGTGATCGAGCACACGACGAGCTCGGGAC
>JBKOXV010000246.1:0-12770 GCA_046725105.1 bacterium
TCATCCAGACGGACGCCGCCATCAATCCGGGCAACTCGGGGGGTCCGCTCGTCAACGCCGCCGGGGAGGTCGTCGGCATCAACTCGGCCGGTGTGCAGGGCGCCAACAACATCGGCTTCGCCATCGACATCAACAGCGTGAAGGACATCATCACGGAGCTCGAGCAGGGCAAGGACGTCGACGCCTCCGCACCGTTCCTCGGCGTGGCGACGGTGGCGGTGAGCGATCTCGATGCGCAGACGCGTCAGCAGTTCGACGTCACCGTCGACAGTGGCCTGCTCGTGGAGACGGTCTCGGCGGGTTCGGGCGCCGAGAAGGCCGGCCTGAAGGAAGGCGCCGTCATCACCAAGGTGGATGGCAAGGCCATGCACGACACCGACGACCTGCGCTCGGCCATCCAGGGCAAGAAGGCGGGAGACACCTTGACCCTCGAGATCCAGCGCAACGGCCAGGCCCAGACCATCACGGCCACGCTGGGTTCGCGGGGTGCTCAGGACAGCTGAGTGTGCGTCGTCCGGGTCGGGCCTCGCGGGGGACGGGGCCCGGCTCGGCGATACCGTGTCCGAGATGTCCCTGACCACGCCGCCCGCCGAGGTCGTTCCTCCCCGCGCCCACGCCCGCATCGTGTACCTCGGCCCGGTGTCGCCCCACTGGGAGGTCTACAGCGACTTCGGTGACCGCAGCGTGGTCGAAGAGTTCCGAGCTCGGGTGCTGGCTCGGCTCGTCCTCCTGCCGGCAGGCGATCCCCAGTTCCGCCGCAATCGCGAGCGGATCGTCCGCGACGCCGAGCGCGAGGGCATCGCCCTCGAGTGGGATCTCGGCATGCCGGAAGGCGAGGAGGAGGCGTAGCCCCTCGTCACCACCGAGGTTGTCAGCCGCCGTTCGGCTATTTCGAACCTCGCCTGCCTACCATCGGGCCCAGGCAGGCGAACGGCGCCGCCGACAGGCGCCAGTAATGTCGCAGTATGTCCAGTGCGGTCGTGTCGCCGGCGCAGGACGTCGATACTCGGATCCTGAACCGTGAGCTCTCGTGGCTCGACTTCAACGAGCGGGTGCTCGCCCTGGCCGACGAGCCGGCGGTACCTCTGCTCGAACGGGTGAAGTTCTGCGCCATCTTCTCGTCCAACCTCGACGAGTTCTTCCAGGTCCGCGTGGCCGCCCTCAAGGATCAGGTGGCGGCAGGGATCGTGCGCCCAAGTCCCGACGGCCGCCCGCCCGCCCAGCAGCTCATCGAGATCAGCGACCGGGTGAGCGAGCTGGTGCGGACGCAGGAGGACCTCTTCCTCGATCACATGGTGCCGGCGTTGCGGGCGGCGGGCATCGAGCTGATCTCGTGGGACGACCTCGACCAGGACGACCGCAAACATCTCGTGGAGGTGTTCGAGAGCCGCATCTTCCCCGTGCTCACGCCGCTCGCCGTCGACCCGGGCCACCCGTTCCCATATATCTCGAACCTGTCCCTGAACCTCGCCGTGCTCGTCCAGGAGCCCGAGGAGGGCGAGCAGCGCTTCGCCCGCGTCAAGGTGCCGTCGCTGCTGCCCCGGTTCCTGCCCCTTCCCGACGGGTCGCGGTTCGTCCCGCTGGAGCAGGTGATCGCCTCCCAGTTGGCGACGCTGTTCCCGGGCATGACGGTGCGCTCGCACTGGGCCTTCCGCGTCACCCGCAACGCCGACCTCACGCTCGAGGACGAGGCCGACGACTTGCTGCAGGCCGTCGAGATGGAGCTTCGCCGCCGCCGGTTCGGGCGGGCCGTCCGTCTCGAGGCGGAGGCGGGCATGTCGCCCGAGACGCTGGCCTTTCTCATCCAGGAGCTCGACCTGGAAGAGGACGACGTCTCGACGTTGCGATCGCCGCTCGACCTCACCGGCCTCTTTCTCGTGCACGGCCTCGACCGGCCCGATCTCAAGGACGACCCGTGGCCGCCCGCCACCCAGGCCCGGTTGGCCCAGGCCGCCGAGAACGACAAGAGCTTCTTCTCGGTGCTGCGCGAGCGCGACCTGCTCGTGCACCATCCCTACGAGAGCTTCGCCACGTCGACGGAGGAGTTCATCCGTCAGGCGTCGGAGGATCCACGTGTCCTCACGATCAAGATGACGCTGTACCGCACCTCGGGCGACAGTCCCATCGTGCGCAGCCTCATCCGCGCCGCCGAGCGGGGCGTGCAGGTAGCCGCCCTCATCGAGGTGATGGCTCGCTTCGACGAGCAGGCCAACATCGCGTGGGCCAAGCAACTCGAGCGCGCCGGCGTCCACGTGGTGTACGGCCTCGTCGGCCTGAAGACCCATTCGAAGTGCGTGCTCGTCGTGCGGGACGAGGACGACGGGATCCGCCGCTACCTCCACATCGGCACGGGCAACTACAACCCGCAGACGGCCCGCCTGTACGAGGACATCGGCTTGCTGAGTTGCGATCCGGAGCTCGGTGCCGACCTGACGCAGCTCTTCAACCACATCACCGGCTACAGCCGCGAGGTGCGCTACCGCAAGCTGCTCGTGGCGCCGCGTTGGATGCGCCACCAGTTCCAGGACCTCACTCTCGGCGAGGCTTCGTACGGCTCGTCCGGACGCATCACCGCCAAGCTCAACAGCCTGGTCGACCCGGACATGATCGAGGCCCTCTACCGGGCCAGCGCCGCCGGTGTGCGCATCGACCTCATCGTGCGCGGCATCTGCTGCTTGCGGCCCGGCGTGCCCGGCTTGTCGGAGACGATCCACGTCCGGTCGCTGGTCGGTCGCTATCTCGAGCACTCGCGCATCTTCCGCTTCGGCAACGGCGCTGGTCCGGGACGGCCCGCCTTCTTCATCGGCTCGGCCGACTGGATGCCGCGCAACCTCGATCGGCGTGTCGAGGTCGTGACGCCGATCGATGCGCTGGAGCACCAGGACCGCCTCCAGGAGATCCTCGACACGTCACTGGCCGACGACGTCCTGGCGTGGGAGCTCGGACCGGACGGCCGGTGGACGAAGGTGCCCAGCGTCGAAGCCATCGACGTCCAGCGGCGCACGTACGAGCTGGCGTTGGCGCGGGCGAGGAGAGGTCCCGACCGTGACTAGCGCGGTCTCGGCCGCCACCGAACGCGAGGTCAAGCTGGGGGCGTGGCCCGGGTTCCGGCTGCCCGACCTCGACCACGTTGCGCCGTGGGTCCGAGCCGCCGAGGTGTCGGACCGCCAGCTCGGCGCCACGTACTACGACGCCGTCGACCTGCGCTTGGTGCGCGCCGGTGTCACCGTCCGCCATCGCTCCGGCGAGGGCGGCGCCCAGGGACTATGGACGGCGAAGGTGCCGGTGCCCGGGCGGTCCGAGGACCGGACGGAGTTCAAGGTCGACGGCTCGTCTGACGTCGTTCCCGACTCCGTACTCGCCGTGGTGCGCGGTGTGTTGCGGCGCGCCGACCTGGTGCCCGTGGCGCGCCTCGTGACGCTGCGCCACCTCGTGGAGCTTCGCGACGGGGGCGGCCGGCTGCTCGGCGAGGTGGCCGACGACGAGGTTTCGGTTCTGGAGGGCGAGCGCATCGCCGCCCGCTTCCGCGAGGTGGAGGTCGAGGTGGCGCCGGGCGCCCCGCCGGCGCTGATGAAGACCGTCGTCGATCACGTCCGCGCCGCCGGCGCCGGCGAGCCGGACACTACGCCCAAGCTCGTGCGGGCCCTCGGCCCGCGGGCGCTGGCGCCACCCGATCCGGCCGTACCCACCCTGGGCAAGGACCCGACGGCGGCGCTGGTCGTCCAGGCCGCCATCGCGGCGTCCGTGCAGCGGCTCCTCGCTCACGAACCCGTGGTCCGCCTCGACAGCAGTCCCGCCGGCGTGCACCAGGCGCGGGTAAGCACTCGCCGGCTGCGCAGCGACCTGAAGACGTTCGGGCCGCTGGTCGACCCGGAGTGGGCCGACGGTCTGCGCGCCGACCTGAAGGAGGTGGCGGCGGCCCTTGGCGCCGTGCGCGACGCCGACGTCCTGAGCGAGCGGCTCGAGCGGGCCGCCGAAGACCTCGACCGCACCGATGCGCCGCACGCCATCCGCCTGGTGCGGCGGTTGCAGCGCCAGCGCGACCAGCACCGTACCAAGCTGTTGGAGCTTCTCGACAGCGACGGCTACCTCGATCTCCTCGACCGTCTCGTCGACGCCGGCCGCGAGCCGCACGTGACGGACGCCGCCGGGGCACCAGCCGCCAAGGCGCTGGCCGACCTGGCCGCCGAGCCCTGGCGAAAGCTGCGCAAGGAGGTCGGCCGGCTCGGGCCGCGGCCGACCGACGAGCAACTTCACCAAGTGCGCATCCGGGCCAAGCGGGCCCGCTACGCCGCCGAGGCCCTGAGCATCGCCATCCCGCCGGCGGCCAAGCACGCCTCCGCCATCGCCGATCTGCAAGGGGTGCTCGGCGATCAGCACGACGCGGTGGTGGCCGAGCAGTGGTTGCGCGATGCCGTGGTCGACGGCGCCAGTCGCCAGCAGGCCTTCGTGGCCGGGCTGCTCGTGGCGGCCGAGCGGCAGGAGGCCGCCGAAAACCGGCGGGCGTGGCGTGACGCATGGAAGTCGGCCTCGGCGAAGAAGCTCCGGGCGTGGCTGCCGAACTGACGCCCGAGGTCCGCGCCGCAGGCGGCGTGGTATGGCGGATCGACGGGGATGGCTCGTTGCAGGTGCTCGTCGTGCACCGTCCCAGCTATCAGGACTGGACGTTCCCGAAGGGCAAGGCCGACCCTGACGACCTCGACGACGAGCACACGGCGCTGCGGGAGGTGGAGGAGGAGACCGGGCTGCGGTGCTCGCTCGGACGCGAGCTGCCCAGCACCGACTACCGCGACCGCAAGGGCCGCTCCAAGCGCGTCCGCTACTGGGACATGCGCGTCCTGTCGGGTGACTTCGTGCCCAACCGCGAGGTCGACGAGGCTCAGTGGCTCGGCCTCGCCGTTGCCCGGCAGCTGCTGACCTACGAGCACGACCGCGACGTGCTCGAAGCTTTCGGCGCCTTCGCCGGTGACGGCTGGCCCCGCTCGGGTTAGCGCCGTCCGGTTCTTGTCACGTCGGCGTGCGAAGACCGCTCGCGTCGCTGACGAAAAGGGCGGTGAGGGCAGACGCTACGTGACGTTCACCTCTTGTTCGCCGCTACGCAGGGATTCTTCCGTGCTTCCACCGTCGTTCATGCTCCGTTCACCATGGACGGAACCCCGGTTCACCTCCGCTCCTTAGCGTTCGCGACGGTTTCATGAGCAAAGGAGACCCGAGCGTGAACATCACCAAGCGACGCGGAGCCGCCATCGCCGGCGTGCTCGCTCTCGCCCTCGTCGGCGCCGCCTGCGGCAGCGACAACTCCGACTCGTCGTCGGCCACCACGACGGCGACCACGAGCGGCGGCGGAGCCACCACCACAGCAGTCGGCGCCGCGACGACTGGCGGAGGAGGCGCCACCACCACCATCAAGGCGACCGGGACGATCCAGGGGAGCGGGGCGACGCTGCAGAAGCCGTACCAGGACGAGGCCATCGTGGAGTTCACCAAGGCCAACAGTGGCGCCACCGTCACCTACGGCGGTGGCGGATCGGGCAAGGGCCGCACCGACCTGAAGTCCAAGGTGGTCAACTTCGCCGGCTCCGACTCGCCCTTCTCCGAGGCCGACAAACCGACTGAACCCATCTTCTACTTCCCGATCCTCTTCTCGGGGATCACGGTGTCCTACAACCTCTCCGGGGTCGACAAGCTGCAACTCTCGGCCGACACGATCGCCAAGATCTTCTCCCGCCAGATCAAGACGTGGAACGATCCGGCCATCGCCGCCGACAACCCCGGCGTGACCCTCCCGTCCACGAACATCACGGTCGCCCACCGTTCGGACGGGTCGGGCACGACGCAGAACTTCACTGAGTTTCTCGTGGCGGCGGCGCCGAGTACCTGGACGCTGAAGAGCGGCTCGACCGTCGAGTGGCCCGCCGACACCCAGGCCGGCAACGGGAACACCGGTGTCGCGCAGATCATCAGCGCCACGGATGGCGCCGTAGGCTACGTCGACCTTTCCGACGCCGTCGCCGCCAAGCTGAAGTACGCAGCGGTGAAGAACTCGTCCGGCAACTACATCGTGCCCTCCGTTGAATCGGCAACGGCCTCCGGCGACGGAGTCACCGTGAAGCCTGACCTCACGTTCACGGCCGTCAACACCAGCGCTCCACAGGGTTACCCGATCACGGCGACGAGTTATGTGATCGTGTACCAGACGCAAGACGCCACTGCAGGTCCACTCGTGAAGGCATACATGAGCTACCTCGTCGGCGATGGCCAGGAGCTCTTGGCCGACCTGGACTACGCACCGCTGTCCTCATCGCTACAGCAGAAGGCCGCCGCTCAAGTCGGCCAGATCAAGGTCGGCTGACGAGCCCACCAGCCTGACCGTGCCCGGCCGCTCGTCCGGGCGGCCGGGCCCGTGATCGAACCAGGAGGACCATGACGGCACTCGCCACTGTCACGGAATCGCCGTCCGGCGATCGCCCGAACCTGGGTGGCCGGCGCCGGTGGGGGGACCGCTCGTTCCGCACCGTTGCGCTCCTCGCCGGGCTCTCGGTCCTGGCCATTCTGATCCTGATCGCCTACTCGACGACCAAAGAAGCGTGGCCGATCTTCCAGAACGATGCCGCCGGGTTCTTCTTCTCCAGTCGGTGGGCGCCCAGCGAAGGCGAGTTCGGCGCCCTCGCCTTCGTGTACGGCACCCTCGTCACGTCGGTCATCGCCCTGGTGTTCGCCGTACCGCTGTCGATCGGCATCGCCCTGTTCATGACCGAGGTGGCCCCGCCCTGGTTGAAGCGGCCCATTGTCGCCGTGCTCGATCTCCTGGCCGTCGTGCCGTCCGTGGTCTTCGGCTTGTGGGGCATCCTGGTGCTGGCCGAGCCGATTGGCGACTTCTACACCGACGTCGCCAGCGCCCTCGCCCCCGTGCCGGTGCTGGGCAAGCTCTTCGACGAGCCGGCGAGCGGCCGCTCGTTCTTCACGGCTGGGCTCATCCTCGCCATCATGATCATCCCGATCATCACCTCTCTCACCCGCGAGGTCTTCGACACCACGCCGACGGCGGAGAAAGAGGCCGCCTTCGGCCTGGGGGCGACCCGCTGGGAGATGATCCGGGCGTCGGTCTTCTCCCACAGCAAGGGGGGCATGGTCGGTGCGGTCACCCTCGGCCTCGGACGGGCCATGGGCGAGACGATCGCGGCGGCCCTCGTGATCGGGTCGAACCCTCAGATCACCGCCAACCTCTTCGCTCCGGGCTACTCGATGCCATCGGTGATCGCCAACGAGTTCGGCGAGAGCTCTGGCGACTGGCGCGCCGCCCTGATCGGCCTTGGCGTCGTGCTGTTCATCATCACGATCATCGTGAATCTCTCGGCACGGGCGATCGTCAACCGCTCCATTCGAAGGACACGCGGCGAATGACCACCACCCTCAGCGCTCCGCCCACCCCGCCGCGGCCGACCGACCTGAGCCCGAAGCGGTCGGGCCGGTCGATCCGGAACTCGTTGGCCACCGTGCTCATGGCGCTCTGCCTCATCATCGTGCTGATCCCACTCGGCTTCGTGCTCGTCACGGTCATCCAGAAGGGCGCCGAGGCCATCTCGTGGGAGTTCTTCACCGAGGACATCCCCCCGGTGCGTCGGGAGGGACCGGGCATGGGCCCGGCGGTGGTCGGCACCATCCTCACCACCGGCCTGGCGACGTTGATGGCCGTGCCCTTGGGGATCCTCGGCGCCGTCTACCTGCATGAATACGGCAAGACCGGGCGCCTGGCGTCCGTGCTGCGCTTCTTCGCCGACGTCATGACCGGCGTGCCCTCGATCATCATGGGCTTGTTCATCTTCACGATCTGGGTGGTGCGCTTCGGCGTCGACGGCGTCAACGCCTTCGCCGGCGCCCTCGCCCTCGGCTGCCTCATGCTGCCGATCGTGATCCGGTCGACCGAGGAGATGTTGAAGCTCGTCCCGAACGATCTCCGCGAGGCCAGCCTGGCGCTCGGGTCGAGTCAGTCCCGTACCATCCTCACCGTCGTGCTGCCCGCCGCCCTCCCCGGCATCGTCTCCGGCGTCCTCCTGGCCGTGGCCCGGGCCGCCGGCGAGACCGCACCTCTGCTGTTCACCATCGGTGCAGCCACGTCGATCAACTGGAATCCGTTCAAGGGACCGAACACGGCCCTCTCGGTTCAGATCTTCAGCAACGCCCAACAGCCCTTCGCCGGAGCCCAGGAACGGGCGTGGGGCTCGGCGCTTACGCTGATCGCCATGACGTTCATCCTGCTCGTCCTGGCCCGGATCGTGGCGTCGAGATTCAACCCCATGAAGGGCCGATGACGCCGCCCGAGTCATCCGAGGAGCGTGCCATGACCTCACCCACCGGCACCGACACGACCGGCGCGCCGGCCACCGGCACCCACGCCGCGCCCGTTTCGATCCCGGGCGTGACAGCGGCGGCACGACCGGCGCTCGACGCCAACGCCCGCCTCATCTTCGACGTGCAGGACCTCGCCGTCTACTACGGCTCCTTCCGCGCCGTGCGGGAGGTGAACCTGCCCATCCGCGCGCAAGAGATCACGGCCTTCATCGGCCCGTCGGGATGCGGGAAGACCACCGTGCTGCGATGCCTCAACCGCATGAACGACCTCATCCCCACGGCCCGTGTCGAAGGCACGTTGCTGTACCACGGCGTCGACCTGTACGGCTCTTCCGTCTCCGCGGCCGAAGTGCGACGCCGCATCGGCATGGTCTTCCAGCGCCCGAACCCGTTCCCGAAGAGCATCTACGACAACGTGGCGTTCGGTCCGAAGATCAACGGCGTGCGCAAGAAGAGCGAGCTCGACGACATCGTGGAGCGTTCGCTGCGCAGCGCCGCCCTGTGGGACGAGATGAAGGACCGCCTCAAGTCGTCGGCGCTGGGTATATCGGGCGGACAGCAGCAGCGGCTCTGCATCGCCCGGGCCATCGCCGTCGAGCCCGAGGTCATCCTGATGGACGAGCCGTGCTCGGCCCTCGACCCGATCGCCACCGCCCGCATCGAGGAGCTGATGCGGGAGATCAAGGATCGGTACACGATCGTGATCGTCACCCACAACATGCAGCAGGCGGCGCGCGTGAGCGACCGGACCGCCTTCTTCACCACCGAGGTGTCCGAGCAGGGTGACCGGCGTACCGGTCGGCTCGTGGAGTTCGACGTGACCGAGAAGATCTTCTCCAACCCGTCCGACACCCGGACGGAGAACTACGTCACGGGGCGGTTCGGATGAGCGAGCGAAGCGAGCTCGGAAATACGGTGCAGTGTTCGCCGCGAAGCGGCGAACAGCTGACTGGTGCCCCCGGATGGCGCCGAAACCAAGCCCGTGCTCACGATCGGGGAGTGCACCAGTGAGCGAAACGGATCTCCGCAGGAGCTTCCATCACGAGTTGGAGGCAATTCGGGACGGGATCACCCGCCTGGCGGCGTCGGTCACCGAAGCCATCCCGCGCGCCACGCAGGTGCTACTCGACGGCGACCTCGAGGGTGCCGACTACATGATCCTGGCCGACAGCGAGCTCGACGTGCGCTCCCTCGCCCTCGAGGAACGGTGCTACCAGGTACTCGCCCTGCAGGCACCGGTCGCCTCCGACCTCCGCCAAGTCATCGCGGCAGTGAAGATGATCGCCGAGATCGAGCGGTCCGGCGACCTCGCCGTCAACATCTGCAAGGCGGCCCGTCGGATCTACGGCCACGAGATCGATCCCCGGTTGCGCGGCACCATCAGCCGGATGAGCGACCAGGCGCAGCAGCTGTTCCGCTCTGCCATCGACGCCTACGTCGAATCGGACGTGCCCCTCGCCTCGGCCATCGGCGACATGGACGACATGCTCGACCGTCTCCACGCCGAGTTCATCCAGCAGATCTTCGAGAGCCACGCCGGCGACCATCTCGACCTCCAGGTCGGCGTCCAGCTTGCACTGGTCGCCCGGTTCTACGAACGCATCGGCGACCACGCCGTCAACATCGGCGGCCGCGTCCGCTACATCGTCACCGGTTGGCTGCCCGATCACGAAGGCGCGGCCAAGCTGCGGTCCACGCTGGAGCCGATCTCGAGCGGAGCAGATGACACCGAGAGCGGCGTCACGGGCCGCGAGCCGAGCGACGGCGGGTAGTGGCCCTCGCCATCACGTTCGCGATCGCGCTCGTTCTCGGTGGCGGCGTCGGCGCCTTCCTCGCTCGTCGGTCGGCGGCGCGGCGGCTCACCGACATCCTCCACCGCCTCCACGCCGACCCCCTCGTCACGTCCAGCGCCTCGCTGCCCGTGACGCTCGATCGCCTGGAGAAGGCGGTCGCCAAGGAGCAGGCCCTGGCGGTGTCGGCGCGGGCGTCGATCGACCGGTTGCGCTTGGCGCTCGATGCCTTGCCCGCCGGCGTGGTGGTCACCGACGCTCGTGGCACTGTCGTCCTGCGAAATGCCTCGGCCACGCACTTCCTCGGCATCCGCCACGCCGACGTGCTCGTCGACGAGGCGGTCGGCTCGCTGCTGAGGACGGCTCTGGCGGGTGAGCACCGGCGCCAGACGCTGGAGCTGTTCGGGCCGCCGAAGCGCACCGTCGTGGTCACCGCCGTACCCGTCGTGGATGTCGGGAGCGTGGCCGCCGCCCTCGCCACCATCGAGGACGTCACCGAGCGGAGCCGGCTGGAGTCCGTACGCACCGACTTCGTGGCGAACATCAGCCACGAGCTGAAGACACCGGTGGGCGCGCTGGCGTTGCTGGCCGAGGCGCTCGTCGGCGAGGACGAACCCGACATCGTGAATCGGCTGGCGGAGAAGATGGTGATCGAGGCGCACCGGGTGGCGCGGATCATCGAGGACCTCCTCGAGCTGTCCCGCATCGAGCTCGGCGAATCGCCGCACCGTGAGGTCATCAGTGTCGGCCTCATCGCCGCCGAAGCCGTCGAGCGCGTCCGCCATCTCGCCGAGCACCGTGACATCCACATCGAGGTGCACGAGCCGTCGCGGCGCGTGAACGCCGTCGGCGATCGGCGCGAGTTGGTGTCGGCGGTCGCCAACCTCGTCGAGAACGGCGTGAAGTACTCCGACCCGGGTTCGGTCGTGGAGGTGACGGCCCGAACCGACGGCACATGGGTCGACATCGACGTCCGCGACCACGGCATCGGCATCCCGGCGCGGGACCTCGACCGGATCTTCGAGCGGTTCTACCGGGTCGACCGGGCCCGCAGCCGTGAGACGGGCGGCACCGGACTCGGGCTGGCCATCGTGCGCCACGTCGCCACCAACCACGGCGGCAACGTGTCGGTGACGTCGCGCGAAGGAGCGGGCTCGACCTTCACGTTGCGCATCCCCGCCGGACCCGGGCCTGTCGCCGTGAGCACGTCAGCATCGATCGAAGAAGCGGGTTGAAAGGACCGATGGCATGAGCACCCAGGCGGAGACCACAGTCCTCGTGGTCGAGGACGAGGACAGCTTCGTGGAGGCGCTCTCGATCGGCTTGCGCCGGGAGGGCTTCCGGGTGCAGGTCGCTCGCGACGGGGCCCAGGCCCTCGACCTGTTCGACGCCGTGGGGCCCGATCTCGTGCTGCTCGACGTCATGCTGCCGCGCATCTCCGGCATCGACGTGTGCCGCCAGCTCCGCAAGCGCAGCCAGGTGCCGATCATCATGGTGACGGCCAAGGGGGCCGAGATCGACACGGTGGTGGGGTTGGAGGTCGGCGCCGACGACTACGTCACCAAGCCGTACCGGCTTCGCGAGCTGGTGGCGCGGATGCGGGCCGTCCTGCGTCGCGCCCCGCGCGATCGGCAGCTGGACGCCTCCGGGGAGGCGTTGGAGGTCGGCGACGTGGCCCTCGACCCGGAGCGCCACGAGGTCGTGATCCGGGGGTCGACGGTGCAGCTGCCGCTGAAGGAGTTCGAGCTGCTCGAGCTGCTGCTCGACAACGCCGGGCGGGTGCTCACTCGCGAGACGCTGATCGACCGGGTCTGGGGGTCCGACTACGTCGGCGACACCAAGACGCTCGACGTGCACATCAAGCGCCTCCGGTCCAAGGTGGAGGACGACCCGTCGAACCCGTCGCGCATCGTCACCATCCGCGGCCTGGGCTACAAGTTCGAGTCCCCCAAAGCCGCCGCCACCTGACCCCACCCCCGCCGCACAATTTTCGCCCGTGGCGCCCGTTGGGGCGGAATTCGCACCATCGGGCGACACAAGCGCAACGCGACGGCGAAATCGGCGCCCCACGCCGGCTCGGGCGGGGTGCGCTCGTACGATGGCCGCGTGACGATGGCCGACGGCCCCTGGCCCGAGGACCCGCTGCTCCGTCCGGACGCTTCCGGAGAGCCCAGCTCCGAGGGGGCCCGCTCGGCGAGCGGCCCGGGTGGCGGCACGCCGGGCCCGCCCGCCCGCCGCCGCCCTCCGATCATCACGCCGTTCACCCGGCTGGCCCGCACCCACGCCCTCATGGCCGCCGGCGACGCCGTCATCGCCCTCGCCCTGGCCGGCTCGCTGTTCTTCGACATCAGCCCCGATGCGGCCCGCACCAAGGTCGCCCTCTACCTGCTGTTCACGATGCTGCCGTTCACCATCGTGGCGCCCCTGGTCGGTCCGGCCATCGACCGCATCCCGGGCGGCCGCCGGGTCATCGTCATCAGCTGCGCCGCCGGAAAGGCCGTTGTCAGCGTCTTCATGGTGTCCCACCTCGACGGGCTGGCCCTGTTCCCGCTCGCCTTCCTCACGCTCGTCCTCTCGAAGGCCTACGCCGTGTGCAAGAGCGCCCTCGTGCCGAGCCTGGTGCGCACC
>JBKOXV010000252.1:0-18952 GCA_046725105.1 bacterium
CCGCCAGGGCTTCGGCCAGGCTGAGTTGCGCCTCCGCCGCCAGCACCGGCCGGGCGCCATGGGCGAGGATGCCGACGGCGACCTCGAGCGACTCGACCGCGCCGACGGCGTCGCCGGCGGCGAGCTGCACCCGGCCTCGGGCCATCGCCGCCTGAGCCCGGACGGCGACCGACTCCGTACGCCCAGCGGCCTCCTCGAACGCGGTGGCGGCGGCACTGGCCTCCTCGATCCGACCGAGGCGCAGCTCGGCGTCGACGAGAGCGGCGAGCATGGGCCCGGCGCGCAGCTTGTCGCCCCGCAGGCGCCGCAGACCCCGCCGGGCTGCCGCGGCCGCCAGGTCGGCGCGATCCCGGGCCAGGTGCAGCCGCGACAGAGGAACACACACGGCTATGGAGTCTTCGTACGGTGCCATCACCTGGGCCGCTTCGTCGAGCCGGCCCTGCTCGATGCGCAGCTCGGCCAGATAGGCGGCCAGCTCCGCACGGTGTCCCGAGCTGCGCGAACCGGCCGGCCCGAGACCGTCCAGCAACAGCGCCTCGGCCTCCGTCCATCGCCCGGCACCGAAGAGCACGGCCCCGTAGGCCAGGACGCAATGGGTGCGCAGAACGACGGGACGGCCGCCCAACGGATCCAACATGGCGGCCTGGGCTATCCGCGTCCACTCCTCGGCCCGCGCCACGTCACCGACCCGCTGACACGACGAGAGCATCGAGCAGAAGCTCATGCCGGCGGCGAAGGGATCCTGCACCTCGCCGGCGGTGATCGCCGCCATCGCCTCGTCAAGGCGACGAAACCCCTCGTCGATCCGACCGGCGGTCACGAGAGCGAGGCCGCCGTCGGCCAGGGCTCGCACCTCCAGGTCGTGATCGCCGAACGCGGCGGCGATGGCCAGGGCGCGGTCGGCGCTCGCCTCGAGCTCGTCGATGTCATCTCGGCCGCAGGCGATGAGGGCCAGCTCCAGATAGCCCCACTCGACGCAGTGACCGCACTGGTCGAGCAGCCGGCGGGAGCGCTCGAGCCAGCCCCGCCCGGCGGCCACGTTCCCGAACGTGTGGTGGTGCAGCTGGGCGAGGTCGGCGCCCACCCGCGCCGCCAGCCGCCCATCGCCCCGGTCGCGGTAGCCCCGGAACGCTCGCTCCAGCTCTCGGCACAGGTCCTCGAGCCGGTCGTCCATGAAGTACACGCCGGCCAGCAGGTGATGCGCTTCGGGCAGGTTCTCGCCGTCGGCCAGGGCCACGAGGATGGCGGTCGCGGCGGCCATGTCGCCCATGGCGAAGGCGGTGCGCGCCGCCTCGAGTCGCGACCAGGCGTCCTCGCCCACGGCGTCAGCCTACGGACCGCGGCGCCTGGCGCAGACTGTGGCCACGACGCCGACCATTCCCCCGCCGCACCCGGCGCCCCATGCGCCCACGACGTTCACGCCGCCGCCGCGGGCGTGCGATGCCCACTGCCACATCTTCGGACCGGCCGACCGGTTCCCGTTCGCCGACGACCGCACCTACACGCCGCCCGATGCCGGCTTCGAGCAGTTCGTCGCCCTCCAGGACCGTCTGGGCCTGGCGCGTGCCGTCTTCGTGCAGGCGAGCTGCCACGGCACCGACAACTCGGCCATGGTCGACGCCATCGGGCGCGGCGGCGGCCGCTTCGCCGGGGTGGCGATGATCGACGACTCCTTCACCGCCGCCGACATCGGCGCCTTGCACGACGCCGGCATCCGGGGGACGCGGTTCAACTTCGTGGCCCACCTCGGCGGCGCACCCGATCTCGACGAGTTCTGGCGCGTGGTCGACCGGCTGGCGCCGTTCGGCTGGCACGTCGTCCTGCACTTCGACGCCGTCGACCTTCCGTCCCACGCCGAGCTCCTCGACCGCATGCCGGTGCCCTACGTCATCGACCACATGGCCCGCATCGACGCCGGCGCCGGGCTCGACCAGGAGCCGTTCCAACGACTGCTGGCGCTCCTCGCCGACGCGCGGGCGTGGGTGAAGATCTCCGGCGCCGAGCGACTCACGGCGGGAGGCGAGCCGCCCTACGACGACGTGGTGCCGTTCGCCCGCGCCCTCATCGCCGCCGCCCCCGACCGAGTCCTGTGGGGCACCGACTGGCCCCACCCGAACGTCCGGCACGTGCCCGACGACGGCGACCTCGTCGACCTCCTCACCGCCTTCGCCCCGGACGAGGCGACCCGCCATCGCATCCTCGTCACCAACCCCGAGCGCCTCTACGACTTCGCCTGATCGAACTGAACCGAGTCATGCGTCGTTACGGTCGCCAACCCGGTTCAGTCGGCTCGGGGGACCGGCGGCACGCCGTCGGCGACGGCCCGCCGAAGGGCTTCGATCGTGGCCCGGGTCATCACCGGCTCGACGCCAAGCGACTCGAGTAGCGACGCGCACGCCTCCATCTCGTGCACGCGGCCCGCCGCGTGCTGGGCGGTGCCGGTGACCAGGCGGGCCACGAGCGCCTCGTCGGCCGCGGTGATCTCGGCGACGAGATCGGACCACAGCCAGCCGGCCAGGCCGGCGGCGTCGGCCGCCCGTACCGCCTCGATCACCAGGGCGGCCAGCCCCTTCATCGTGACGCTGCGAAGCAGCTTGCGGGTCGACGCCTCGCCGGCGCGCCCACCGACCAGTTCGACGGGCGCACCGAACCGCTCCATCACCGCGACATAGCGCTCGGCGCCCGGCCCGGAGACCAAGGCCGGCGTGCGCAGTCCCCGGCCGGGTACGGGGCTCATCAGTGCCACGTCGACGTAGACGACACCGGCCGCGCCGGCGAGGTCGGCGAGTGTCGTCTTCAACGCCGGCGCACTCGTCGAGTGGTCGGCGTACACGGTGCCCGGAATGATGGCACCTAGTACTTGACGCAAGGCCGGCTCGGCGTCGGCCTGGGCGGTGAACGCCAGCACCACGTCGGCACCGGCAGCCGCGGCGGCGGCCTCGGTGCAACGGGTGACACGCGGCGGCGTCGCCACGGGACCGGGATCGAAGCCGGCGACGTCGACGCCCGCCGCTACCAGGTCGGCAGCGAAGAGCGACCCGGCCTCGCCCAGTCCGAGTACGGCGACGCGCACGCCTCAGCGCTCGATTCGGTCGACGTACTCGACACCGAGGTCGGCCAACGTGCGGCGCAGCCCGTAGAAGTCGACGCCGAGCTCGCCGGCACGCAGCCGCGTCCGAGTGGCGTCCTCCTTGGCCTGGCGCGCCGTGGCCTGCTCCAGTGCCCACCCCGCTTCGCCTCTCGGCACGACGACCACCCCGTCATCGTCGGCGCACACGACGTCGCCGGCCTCGACGGAGACGCCACCGAGCACGACCGGGACGTTCACCGATCCCGGTGCCGCCTTGACCGTGCCCTGGCAGGAGACGTACCGAGCCCACACCGGGAAGCCGAGTGCACGGATCTCGGCCGTGTCGCGCACACCGGCGTCGATGACCAAGCCCCGGACGCCCCGGGCCAGGAGCGAACCGGCCAGCAGCTCCCCCACCATCCCGTGCGACGACGGTGCCGTGGTGGTGACGACCAGGATGTCGCCGGGCTGGCACACCTCGACGGCAACATGCACCATCAGGTTGTCGCCGGCGTGACTCGAGACCGTGACGGCCGACCCGGCGAGGCGGGCGCCCCGCTGGATGGGTCGGATGTCGACTCCCGCAAACCCGCGGCGGCCGATGGCCTCGTGTACCGTCGCCGCTCCGGCGGCCGCCAGGCCGTCGACGACGGCCGACTCGGCCCGGTCGATGTGGCGGACGACGACGTGTCGGTGCATCGGACCCCCCGGCTGACATCCGGGTCAACGCTACGGTGTCGCCGGTGCCGAGGATCGCGGCGTGATCATCGACTGCCACGGGCACTACACCACGGCGCCTCCGCAGCTCGGCGCCTACCGGGAGGCGCAGCGCGCCGCCGTGGCGGCCGATGCGGATCACGTCGGCGCGACGGGCACGCTCGACATCTCTGATGACGAGATCCGAGCCAGCCTCGAGCCGGCCCAGCTGGCCTTCCAACGCCAGCGCGGCACCGACCTCACGCTGTTCTCGCCCCGCGCCAGCTGGATGGGCCACGACGTGGGCAACATCCACACCAGCCGCCATTGGTCCGAGCACTGCAACGACCTCATCCGGCGCGTGTGCGACCTCTACCCGGACAACTTTGCGCCCGTCTGCCAGCTGCCCCAGTCGCCGGGCGCGCCCATCACGGCCGCCGTCGCCGAGCTCGAACGGTGCGTCGAGCAGATGGGCTTCGTCGGCTGCAACGTGAACCCCGACCCGAGCGGCGGCGCCTGGACCGGCCCCCCGCTCGGCGACCGCTACTGGCATCCGCTGTACGAGGCGATGGTGCGGCTCGACGTTCCCGCCATGATCCACGTGAGCGCGGCGTGCAACCCGAACTTCCACACCACGACCTCGCACTACCTCGGCGCCGACACCACCGCTTTCACGCAGCTGCTCATGTCGGACGTGTTCACCACGTTCCCCGCGATGCGGATCGTGATTCCTCACGGCGGGGGCGCCGTGCCCTATCACTGGGGCCGGTTCCGTGGCATCGCCCAGGACGTCGGGCTGCCACCGCTGTCGGAGGCGATGCTCGGGAACGTCTACTTCGACACGTGCGTGTACCACCAGGCCGGCATCGACTTGCTTTTGCGCGTGGTACCGATCGACAACATTCTCTTCGCGTCCGAGATGGTGGGCGCCGTGCGCGGCGTCGATCCCGAGACCGGTCACCACTACGACGACACCCGCCGCTACATCGACGCCGCCGACCTCACAGACGCCCAGCGCCAGCAGATCTACGCCGGCAACGCCCGTCGAGTGTTCCCGCGGCTCGCGGCTTGATGGAACAAATCGGCGGCGTCCGGCTCTTCGTCGCCGTCGTCCGCTTCGCTTCCGCCGGCTCCTACTCGCTTCGCTCGGCAATCGCTGCTGCCGCGGCCCGGCGGCGCACGGCAAAGCCGGACGCCGCCGATCTCGCCATCAGCTGATGGGAGCGAGTGCGGTCTGCGTGTACAGCGTGTCCGGGTTCCAGAGCAGCCAGCTGGCCACGCCGAGCTCCTCGGCCGCCCGGATCTGGTCCTGCACCTGGGCGTCGCCGTAGGTGACGCCCTTGTCGGAGAAGTCCTCCAGCCACGGGACGAGTGGGCGGCCGGTGGGCGCGACCGCCTCCTGGAAGTCGGCGAGCGACGCCTTCACGATGTCGTAGGGCTGGCGGGTCGGGTTCTCCACGCCGTACTCGCCGTTGTTCCAGTGCGACGGGTAGAGCATCGGCGCCACGTAGTCGGTGTGCATGGCGATGGAGCTCACGTCCTGGCCTACCTGCGTCGGCCGAGTCACCGCGATGCCGAACACCGAGGCCCCCTGCAAAGTGTGCAGCGGCCGCAACATGGCCTGGCCCTTCGTGAGGAACTCGACGATCGAGCTCGTGACGTGGTCGACGTTGCTGTCTATGCCGGGGAACACCATCGAGTCGATCAGCCCTTCAGGGCGGCGCACGTAGTCCCAGAGGATCTCGTCTACGCCGGCCCGGGCCCCTTCCTCGGCGACGTCGAGGTTGTACTTCTGGACGTGGGGGTTGGCGAAGTTGGCAAAGCCGCCGTAGGCGCCCAGCGCGTTGCGGTTGCTGTCCTGGACGACCCAGTCGTGCTGGCCGCGATCCCACATCGCCCGCGCCAGGATCGGGTCTCGGAAGGCGACGACACGGCCCACGACACGTATGCCCTGGGCGTGGAGTTCGGCCACCGCCTTGCTCAGCGCGTAGCGGTTCTTCACGGCGCCGATCTCGTTGCCGATCACAGACTTGGAGTCGAAGCCGATCTCGCCCGTTTCCTCCTTCAGGTCGAGCTCCACGGTGTTGATCTGCTTGTTGTCGATGAGCGCCTGGATCCCGGCTCGGAGCTCCGGGTTGGTCCACGCCACCGCAGTGACGTGGACGCCGCGGGTCATCGGCCGCGTCACGGGGACGACGACCGTGGCCGTCGAGGCATTGCCCGCGGCGTCGACGGCCTTCACGGTGATCGGCGCCGCCGGCGGGAAGGGGAACTGGAGGTGGAAGGCGTTGTCCTCCATCTCGACGTGAGCGCCGTCGGCCGTGACCGTGGCCTTCTCGTTGACGGTGCCGTCGAGCGTGAAGGGCTGGTCGACCGCGGCGGCGGGAGCGACAGCCGGCACCGCCACCGTGGGCAGCGTGCTGTCGACCGTGAAACGCATCTGGCGCGTCGAGCGGCCGAACAGGAGCCGGCCCGTCTCGACCTTCACCCGGTAGGTGCCGTCAGCCAGGTTCGGCAGGTGCCAGAGATAGGCCGATCCGTCCCGAGCCGGCTCGCCGATCGAGGTGTCGTTCACCGTGAGCTTCGGTGCGCCGCGGGCGTTGTCGACGGTGACGCGGATCTCGTGGTGGTCGACGGCGCGCCGCCCGAGCGACGCACCGTCGCTCAAGCCCTGGACGTGGATGGCCCCCGAGCGCTGCCAGAAGAAGTAGGCGCCGCCGACGACGAGTAACACCGCACCGGCGATGATGATGCGCTTCGGCGTGATGCGGCGATGGCCGTCCCAGTTGCGGCGCGTCGGGACCCTGCGCTTCGGGGACGCGCCGATCCGGCGCGGGCCGGCGTAGAGGCCCGACCGGCGCGCCGCCCTGCGAAAGGCGACCAGCGGATCGTCTTCGTACGTCACGAACGGGCGCGCCACCCGGGGTCGGGGTCGCTGCAGCCGGCGAGGTTACCCGGCCACGATGGGTGGCAGGTACTGGCGACGGGAACAGGAGCAGGGTGGGTATCCGGGTCGGCACCAGTGGGTGGTCGTACGACGACTGGGCGTCACGGTTCTATGCCGGCGTGCCCCGAAAGGGCTGGTTGGCGCACTACGCCAAGACCTTCCCGACGGTCGAGATCAACAACACCTTCTACCGGCTCCCGGCCCGCGCCGCCGTGGTCGGCTGGCGGGACCAGACGCCGCCCGACTTTCGCGTCGTCGCCAAGGGCAGCCGGTACCTCACCCACATGAAGCGCCTGACCGACACTGGTCCGGGCGTGCGCCGGTTCTTCGAGCGCCTGGAGCCACTGGGCGACCGCCTCGACACCGTCCTGTGGCAGTTGCCGCCCACCATGACGATCGACGTCGACCGGCTCGACGGCTTCCTCGCCGCCTTGCCGTCGCACGTGCGTCACGCCGTGGAGTTCCGGCATCGTTCATGGCAGCACCGCGAGGCCTACGCCGTGCTGCAGCGCCACGGCGCCATGACGGTGGCGGTGAGTGGCCCGCAACTGCCCGCCGACCGCATCATGACCGGCGGCGCCGTGTACGTCCGCTTCCATGGCCTGCGCGAGGGCTACGCCTACGACTACACGGATGCCGATCTCCGCCCGTGGGCCGAGTGGTTGCGTCATCGGCGCGACGGATTCGCCTTCTTCAACAACGACCATCACGGCTACGCCGTCACCAACGCCCTGCGGCTGTGCGAGTTGATGGGCTGACCGCTGACGCAGTCAGCGCGGGCGCAGGACCATTTGCGTCTGCGTGGTCTTGGCGATGAGGCGGCCGGAGCCGTCGCGCGTCTCGGTCTCGACGACGACCGTGGTGGAGCCGACGTGGAGGGGCCGGGCCACGGCCCGCACCGTGCCCTCGCGCACGGCGCCCAGGAAGTTCGTCTTGGACTCGATGGTCGAGGTGCCGCTCGACCCCTCCGGCAGGTTGGCGAAGGCACACGCGCCGCCGGCTGAGTCGGCCAGCGCCATCACGGCACCGCCGTGCAACAGGCCGGCTGACGTGCACTTCTCCGGCGCCCAGTCCATCTCCAGCTCGACGGCGGCGGCCTCGTTGCGCACGGCCCGGATCCCGAGGGTGACGCACAACGGCATCGACTGGTGGAGGAACTCGGTGGCGTTCATCCGTCAGACGTACAGGTCGGCGAGGCCGGCCGTCAACGCGTCGACCGCAGCGGGGTAGGCGTGGGACGGCGGCGTGCAGTAGCCGACGACGATGCCCCGCCGGCGTCGGCCGGGCCGGTGCCAGTACCGGCCGAGGGCGTGGACGGCCACGCCGCGCTGGGCCAGCACGGTGACGACCTCGGCCTCGCCGGGGCCGGAGGCGGGCAGATCGAGCACGGCGTGGAGCCCGGCGGCGATGCCGCGGGCGTGCACCGAGGGGACGGCCCGGAGCCGCCGGACGAGCTCGTCACGACGGCGGCGATATTGAAGGCGGCTGCGGCGGATGTGGCGGTCGAGGGCACCGGACGACAGCAACTCGCCGAGGGCCAACTGCTCGACGGCGCTCGTCTGGCGGTCGGTGAGCTCCTTCAGGGCGACGATGGGGTCGAGGAGCGCCGGGGGCACGACGATCCAACCGAGACGCAGGCCCGGAGCCAGGCTCTTGCTCGCCGTGCCGGTGTACACGACGCGATCGGGGTCCATGCCCTGCAGGGCACCGACGGGCTGCCGGTCGTAGCGGAACTCGCCGTCGTAGTCGTCCTCGACGATGTAGCCGCCGGCGGAGCCGGCCCACGCTGTGAACGACGCCCGTCGCCCGGGGGCCAGGGTGGTACCGGTCGGATACTGGTGAGCCGGCGTGAGAAAGAGAGCGCCGATGTCGTCACGGCCGGCCAGCGCGGTGGGATCGGCACCGTCGTCGTCGACGGTCATCAGGACGACGTCGACGCCCGAACGACGGGCCGACGCCAGGTACGCCGGGATGCACGGGTTCTCCATCGCGACGGTGGCGACGCCGCCGTCGTGGAACGCCCCGAGCAGGAGCGTGAGCGCCTGGGCGAACCCGGTCCCGATCACGACGTGCTCGGGATCTATGCGCACACCACGAGCGCGGGCCAGGTACGTCGCCAGCGCCTGGCGCACCACGCCGATGCCGCGCGGGTCGCCGTAGCGCAGCGTCGAATCCGGCGCCGTACGGAGGGCCCGTCGGACCGCGGCCACCCACTCCTGGCGCGGGAACGCCGACACGTCCGACGAGCCGGGCCGGAAGTCGAAGCGGGGCTCGGGCTCGACGGCCGCCTCCCGCCGGTCCGCCCTCGGCGGCCGGAGCTGCTCGGTGGCCCAGGCCACCGATGTCCCCGAGCCGCGCCGGGCGACCAGCCATCCCTCCACGACCAGCTGCTCGAAGGCGTCGGTGACGGTGCCGCGCGCCACGCCGAGATCGGCGGCCAGCGATCGGCTCGACGGCAGCTCCGTTCCCGGTAGGAGGCGGCCGGCCTGGATGGCTTCTCGGAGGGCGTCCTCGATGGCGGCCCGCCGCCCCCTCCTGCCGTCGAGCTCGAGATGCAGATCCAAACCATGAGAAGTGGACCACTCTGATTCCACGAGAGTGGACCATAGCGGTGAGCCACCTTCGTCCTACCCTTGCGAACATGACGACTGCGACCAACACCGTCACGCCCCGGATGTCGGCCGGGAAGGCCGCTCCCGCCGTCTACCGCGCCATGGTCGCCTTCGACGACAGCGTCGAGTTCGATCCCGGGCTGCGCGAGCTGGTCAAGATCCGCGCCTCGCAGCTGAACGGGTGCGCCTACTGCCTCGACATGCACACGCGTGACGCGCGGAAGACGGGCGAGGACGAGCGCCGCCTCGCGACGCTGGCGGGCTGGCACGAGTCGCCGTTCTTCACCGAGCGCGAGCGCGCCGCCCTCGCTCTCACCGACGCCGTCACCCGGCTGGGCGACCACGGGGTGAGCGACGAGGTGTGGACCCAGGCCGCCGGCCATTTCGATCCGCCCGAACTGGCCCAGTTGTTGTGGGCGATCGTCACGATCAACGCCTGGAACCGGATCGGCGTGGCGACGCGCATGGTGCCCGAGTCATGACGGCGCCGGTCTCGGACCGGTCGCGGGTCAGACGCCTGCCGGATCGCGCCGCCTACGACGCGGCGGCGATCCACGCCGTGCTCGACGCCGGCCTCGTCGGCCACGTCGGTTTCGTGGCGGCGGGCCGCCCCGTCGTGATCCCGATGATCTACGGCCGCGACGGCGACGCGCTGTACCTCCACGGCTCGGTCGCCAGCCGGCTGCAGCGCACGTTGGCCAATGGCATCGACGTCTGCCTCACCGTCACCCTCGTCGACGGCCTCGTGCTGGCCCGCTCGGCCTTCCACCACTCGATGAACTACCGATCGGCCGTGGTGCTGGGCCGGGCCGCATTGGTGCGGCCGGAGGAGAAGGAGCACGCCCTCCGGGTCATCAGCGAGCACATGACACCGGGCCGCTGGGACGAGGTGCGTCCGCCCACACCGGTGGAGCTGAAGCAGACGTCGGTGCTGCGCCTCGCCATCGAGGAGGCGTCGGCAAAGGTCCGCGCCGGCGGGCCCGTCGACGACGACGACGACCTCGGCCTTCCCGTGTGGGCTGGCGTCCTGCCGTGCACGGTCACGTGGGGCGAGCCGGTGGACGCCGCCGACCTGAAGGGCTCGTGGCCGCCCCCCTCCCGGCCGACGTGACGGTTTCCACCGCTGAGGTGGATTTCCGTCGCGTCGGCGGGACGGGGCGACCGGCGGTCAGTGCTGGACGACGGTGCCGCCGTCGATGTTCCACGCCTGGCCCGTGACCCATGCCCCCTCGTCCGAGCACAGGTACACGACGGCGTGGGCGATCTCCTCGCCCGTGCCGGCCCGACCCAACGGCACCATCGCCTTGATGGTCTCGTTCCAGATGTCGCCCCGGCCCAAGTCGTCCATGCGCGAGGTGTCGACGATGCCGGGGCAGATGGCGTTGACGCGGATACCGGCTCCGCCCACCTCGCGGGCCATGCAGGCCGTGAGGGCCTGCAGCCCGGCTTTGGAGGCGGCGTAGGCGGCGGAGTTCGGGCTGAAGATCTTGCCGGCGATGGAGGAGATGTTGACGATCGACCCGCCGCGGCCGGCGTCGATCAACCGCTGGCCGAACACCTTCGACATGTAGAAGGCGCCGGTGAGGTTGACGTCGATGATCGAGCGCCACAGGTCGGGGTCGAGGTCGACGACGGGTACCCGGTCGTCGCCACGGGCCACGCTGGCGTTGTTGACGACGATGTCGACCCGGCCGAGCTCACCCAAGACGCTGTCGGCGAGCTGTTCGACGGCGTGGAGGTCGGCCACGTCGGAGACGAGCGGTACGGCTCGGCGCCCGACGGCGCGTACCTCGTCGGCCACCGAGTCGATGTCGCGCCATCCGGCGGCCTTCTCGTCGTCCGGATAGCGGTCCGGCGGACGACCGGTGCCGGTGAGCACGACATCGCTGCCGGCGCGGGCCAGCGCGACGGCGATCGGACGGCCGATCGATCGCATCCGACCGGCCCCGGTGACCACGGCGACCTTGTCCTCGAGTCCCGAGAGGGGGTACATCGCCCCGTGCGTAGCGCCGGAGGTGCACCGCGGGCAAGCGGACGCCTACCGTCCGGTCGTGACCAACGAACTCCTGTGGCTCGACGCCACGGCCCAAGCCGACCTGGTACGCCGCCGGGAGGTGAGCGCCCGCGAGTTGGTCGACGGCGCCATCGCTCGGATCGAGCGACTGAACCCGGCGCTGAACGCCGTCATCCACCCGCGCTTCGAGAAGGCACGGACGGAGGCCGACGGGCCGGTGCCGGCCGGCCTGTTCGAGGGCGTGCCGCTGGTGCTCAAGGACCTGGGGCTGTACAGCGCCGGCGACCCGTATCACGGCGGGACTCGCCTCCTGAAGGACCTCGGCTATCTCGGCCCTCACGACAGCTACCTGACACGGAAATTCCGTGCCGCCGGCTTCATCGCCGTCGGCCGCACCAACGTTCCCGAGCTCGGGACCACGATCACCACCGAGTCCCTGGCGTGGGGGCCGGCCCGCAACCCGTGGGACGTCGACCGCTCGACGGGTGGGTCGTCGGGAGGCTCGGCTGCGGCCGTGGCGGCCGGCATGGCGGCGGTCGGGCACGCCAACGACGGAGGCGGCTCCATCCGGATCCCGGCCGCCCACTGCGGCCTCGTGGGGCTGAAGCCGAGCCGGGCCAGGGTCTCGGACGGTCCGGAGAGCGGCGACTCCTGGATGGGCAGCACGATCCAGGGAGCCGTCACCCGCTCGGTCCGCGACGCCGCCGGCGTGCTCGACGCCATCGCCGGCTACATGCCGGGCGATCCGTACACGGCGCCGCCGCCGGCTCGGCCCTTCGCCGCCGAGGTCGGGGCCGACCCCGGTTCGCTGCGCATCGGCCTTCTCGACCATCCGCCTCACGCCGGGGTGGTCGCCGACCCGGACTGCGCCGAGGCGGTCCTGGCCGCCGGGAAGCTGCTCGAGTCACTCGGCCACCGTGTCGAGGTCGCCCATCCGGTCGCCCTCGAGGAGGAGGAGACGGCTCGGCGGTTCGGCCTGGTGGTCGCGGCCAGTACGGCGGCCGACCTCGACTACTGGGAGGCCGAGGCGGGGCGGCCCCTCACCGAGGACGACATCGAGCCCGAGAACCTGCGGTTCGCCGCCATCGGCCGTCGAATGCTGGCTTCTGACTACTTGGCCAGCGAGGCCTGGCTGCAGCGCTGGTGCCGCCGGGTCGTCGAATGGTGGCACCCGGTCGACGGGTCGCCCGGGTTCGACGTCCTCGTCACGCCGGTCCTGAACGGGCCGCCGCCGCCGCTCGGCTATCTGTCCGATCCCGAGACGGCCACCCATCGGATGCTGGACATGCTGCAGTACACGTCGCAGTTCAACGTCACCGGCCAGCCCGCCGTCAGCGTCCCGCTGCACTGGACGGCCGGCGGGCTGCCCATAGGCGTGCAGTTCGTCGGCGGGTTCGCCCGCGAAGATGTCCTCCTCCGCCTGGCCGCCCAGCTCGAAGCGGCCCAGCCGTGGGCCGACCGCCACCCACCCATTGCGAACTGAACCGTTCTGACGCGAGTTTTCGGTCGTATAGACCCAAAGATCGCGTCAGAACGAGGAGGGGAAAGGAGTTGGCATGCGATTCGGGTTCTGGGCCAACGCGTCGCAGCCGTGGCCCGACCTCGTGGCCGGCGCCCAGCACGCCGAGGCCACCGGCTGGGACGGCGTCTGGATCGCCGACCACTTCATGCCCAACACCGAGGACGGCCGCGGGCCGGTGCACGAGTGCTGGACGCTGCTGGCCGGCCTGGCCGCCGCCGTGCCTCGCGTGCGCCTCGGCGCCCTGGTGGCCGGCAACACCTACCGGCACCCGGCCGTGCTCGCCAAGGAGGCGGTCACCGTCGACCACATCTCCGGCGGCCGCGTCGTGCTCGGCATCGGGGCCGGCTGGCAGGAGAACGAGCACGTCGCCTACGGCGTCGAGTTCTCGACGGTGAAGGGCCGCCTCGACCGGCTCGAAGAAGCGTGCGCCGTCATCACGTCGCTCGTGCGCAACGACCGCAGCGACTTCTCGGGCGCGTACTACGAGCTGCGGGACGCCCCGCTCGACCCGAAGCCGCTCGGTCCGATGCCGCTCCTCGTCGGCGGGGGCGGCGAGAAGCGCACACTGCGGATCGCGGCCCGCCACGCCGACGAGTGGAACATCTGGGGCACGCCTGAGCTCCTCGCCCAGAAGGGCGCCGTGCTCGAGCACCACTGCGAGGAAGTCGGTCGCGACCCGACCACCATCCGCCGCAGCGCCAACGCCCTGCTGTACTTGAGCGAGGACGAGGCGTGGCTCGCGTCCCGGCGCGGCCGCGACGTCGGGCGCCCCACCATCCTGGGCACCCCGGCCGAGGTCGTCGACATCGTGGGCGCCTATGCCGCCGCCGGCGTGGACGAGCTCATCATCCCGGACTTCAACCTGGGCCCGCCCAGCCGCCGCCACGACACGATGGAACTGTTCGTCAACGAGGTCGCCTCCCGTTTCACGCTGGTTTGACCACGTCTCACGTGGTTCAGCCAGCGCGAAGCGGAAAGGGTAAGAGGAGGGCAGCTAGGTCCGTACCACGTCGACGGCGACGTCGAGCTCCTGATCGACGACGGGCCCGAAGACGACGCCCCGCACGGGCGTGACGTCGGCGTAGTCACGCCCCCACGCCACGGTGACGTGGCGGTGGGGAGGCGCCTGGTCGTTGGTGGGATCGACGTCGAACCACCCGTACCCGGGGACGGGCACGGACAGCCAGGCGTGCGACGCGTCGGAGCCGGTGAGCTTGGGCTGCCCGGGGGGCGGACCCGTCTCGATGTACCCGCTCACGTACCGGGCGGACAGGCCGAGCGACCGCAGGCACCCGATGGCGAGGTGGGCGAAGTCCTGGCACACCCCGCGCCGGCTGACCAGCACGTCGGCGAGTGGCGTGGTGACGTCGGTGAAGCTCGGGTCGAACGTGAACTCGGTGAAGATCCGGTGGGAGAGGTCGATCACGCCCTCGTGCAACGGGCGCCCCGGCGGGAACGACGGGCCGGCGAAGGCCGCCACACCGTCCTCCACGGGCACCAGCGACGACGCCAGCGCGCACTGGCGGGCCAGCAGCCCGTCGGGGGATCGGTCGTCGGCCAACCACGCCACCACGTCCTCCCATGGCGGCGAGGCAGTGGGCGGGGCGGGGACGACGACGCTGACGTCGCTCGTGGCCGTCACGGTGAGGTGCTCGTGCGGCCGCTCGAGGGCCAAATACGACGCGAGGTTCCCGAAACCGTCGATGTGGGTGTGCTGGTGGTCGGGTGCCGGGTCGACCCTCATGTCGGCGCCGAGCACGTGCTGATTCGGCGTCTCCCGCACGAGGAGGTGCACGATCGTCTGCCCGCTCGTCACCGGCGCGCCATAGCGGTAGTGGGTGCGATGCGAGACGCGGTAGCGCGTCGCGGCCGAGACCGTCATCCCGCGCCCCGGCGGAACCGGCGAGCGTCGCCTTGGTCGGCGAACCAGCGGGTGATGAAGGCGTCGGCCAGCTCGAGCAGCGGGGCCCGGGCCTCGAGCACGAGCTGATCGACGGCGGTATGGCGCGCCCCGCCGCTTCCGGGCCCGAGGTCGCGCCACTCGGTGGCGAACAGCGCCCGCGCCGACGCCTCCACGAGGCCGGCGTGGCGCTCCCGCTCGACGTGGTGCGGCAGGGCGGCGAAGTCCTCGGTGAGCCGGTCGAGCTGGAACGCGAGCGAGCGCGGGTTGGTGTCGTCGGTAAGCACGAGGGCGAGCACGGCGTCGAGGGCGAGATCGCTGCGGTGGCGGCGGCGGTACTCGACGAGGCTCTCGACGGCCGTGAGCACCGTCTCGTAGAGCGGCTGCATGGCTTCGGGCTCGACCACGGGCGCCAACGTCGCCTCGACCACCCCGAGGAGGAGGAGCGCCCGTTGGAGGCGGCGGCCGATGTCGAGGAACCGCCAAGCCGGCCCGCGCACCGTGGAATCGGTGGCCAGGCCGGCCAGCGCGCTCTCGGCGAGCACGACGCGGTCCAGCGACTCGACGACGACGTAGGGGGGAGAGGCGCCGTCGACTCGCTCCAGCACCAGCCGCTCGGCGTCGAGCATGCCGAGCACGCGCCAGGTCGTGGTCGAGAGGAACTCGCGCACCGACAGGGCCGATCGGCGCAGGCGAGCGAGGCTGTCGGTGATGCTGCCCGCCCGTCCGGACAGCGCCGCCGCCGCCTCCTCCGAAAGGTCGTCGGCCGGCGCGCCCGATGCCGCCGACGCTCCGCCGCTCACGGCGCGCACGGCGCTGACGGCGGGCCGGCGCCAGCCGTCGAGGACGACGACCTCGGGTTCCTCCTCGGCGCGCGTCACGACGGCGCGCAGGAGGCGGGCCGCCGTTTCGGCCTGCTCCGCCCGGTGACCGAACCAGTAGAGCGCCTCAGCGGCCCGGCTCGGCAGCGACGCCCGCAGGTCGATCTGCGGTACGACGACCTCGCTGCGGCGCCGCGGCGGCGCGACCGCGCGGTCGGCGTCGGCAACCACCCACACGTCCTTGGCCGTGCCGTAGGGCTGGCCGAGCAACGGGCGGGCCGGGTCGACGACGCGCCCCAGTCCGCCGGGCAGGGCGACGTAACCATCGGGAGAAGCGACGACCTGGGCCCGCACGACGGCCGTGCCCGGACTCACCACGGCGCCCTGCAGCACCGGCGTGGTGGCGAACACCACCTTCTCCTGGCCGACGTAGCGGTAGGGCTGACGCGCCACCCGCCTCCGCCACGCGTCGGCCTCGGCGTCGGTGAGGTCGCCGCCGAACACGGACGGCTCCGGCGCGACCGCATCGGTGTCGTGCAGCACCATGCGGTCGAGTTGGCCGAACACGGTGGCCCGCTGGTCCGGGTCGCCGCACCACAATGTCGTGAGCGGAGCCAACCGGAGCCGCTCACCGAGCAGGTAGGGGCAGATCACCTCGAGGTACGCCTGCAGCGCCACGTTGCCGGCGATGGCCGATCCCGGCGCGTTGGCCACTCCCACGCCGTGCTCCCGGGCCGCCTCGACCAGGCCCGGCACGCCCGCCACCGACTCGGGTTCGAGCTCCAACGGATCGGAGCCGGCGTCCTCGACCCGGCGCAACACTGTGTCGACGGGCTCGAGCCCGGCCAGGGCCCGCAGCCACACGCGCCCGTCTCGCACGGCGAGGTCGTCGCCCTCGACGAGGTTGTACCCGAGGTAGCTCGCCAGGTACGAGTGCTCGAAGTAGCTCGGATGGCCGACGCCCGGAGTGAGGATCACGACGCGGGGATTCTCCCGGCCGCTCGGCGCCAGCCCGGCCAGGCTCGACCGCAGCGACGCGAAGTAGTCCGCCATCGACCGCACGCCGAGGTCCCGGTAGGTGTCCGGGAACAGGCGGGCCAGCACGGTGCGGTTCAGGACGGCATAGCCGGCACCGGACGGAGCGTCGGCGTGGTCGGCCAGCACGCACAGCCGGCCGGACCCGTCCCGCACCACGTCGGCCCCGTAGACGACGAGGCGACGGCCGGACGCGGGCACCACACCGTGGCAGGCGGGGCGGTACGCACGCGACCCGAGGACGAGCTCGGCCGGCACGACGCCGTCGCGCAGCACCGCCCGCTCGCCGTAGAGGTCCTCGAGGAGGGTGTCGAGCAGCCGAGCCCGCTGGACGAGTCCCTGCTCGAGCGCCGCCCAGTCGCGCGCCGAGACCACGAGGGGCACGGGATCGATCTGCCATGGCCGGCTGGTGTCGGTGCCGTCGTCGTGCACGACGTGACTGGCGCCCTCGGCGGCGAGGAGCCGCTCGGCCCGGAGGCGCCGCTCGTCGATCTCGGCCGGCCCGAGACGGGCGAACGTGTCGACCAATTGCTGCCATGGCTCGCGCACGCGCCCGCGTTCGTCGGTGAGCTCGTCGTAGCGCCCCGGTTCGGGTGCGTAGGCGGTCAGCGTGGGGAGTGTCTCCATCGGTGTCCTGTCGCTACGACGGTACGGCGACGGGCCGGACGTAGGTCTCCACCACGCGGTCGTGGATGGCGTCGAGGGCGATCTGGAGCTGGTCGGCCAGCTCGTGGAGCTCGGTACCGCCGAGGCGATCGACCACGGCATCGGTGAGCACCCGCCGGGCGTCGACACATGCCGTCAGGACCCCGTCGGCCCGGGGCAGGCGACCGACGCTGTCGGCCACGTCGGCCAGGCAGCATGTGACCGACCGGGGGAAGGCGCGGTCGAGGAGCAGGAAACGCAGCGCGGCGGGCCCTTCGACCGGGAGCCGTGTGGTCCGGTGGTACATCTGCAGGGCGCTGAGTGACCGGAGCACGTTCATCCATTGCACGTCCTCGTGCTGGCCGGTGGCTTCGGCGTCGGCCACCATGAGCGCACCGGCGCTCACGTCGAGGACCCGAGTCGTCATGTCGGCGCGCTCGAGGGCCCGGCCGAGCCGCACGAACTCGTAGGCCTCGTCGCGACTCATCGTCGAGAGCAGGAAACCCTCGGCCCGCAGCGACTCGGCAATCACGCGTTCGAGGAACCGGAAGCGACTGGGTCGAGCCACGCCGTCGAGGTGGTGGCTGGCCGCGTAGAGGTAGAGGTCGTTGACGGCCTGCCAGGCTTCACGCGGGATCACCTCTCGGCACGTGCGCAGATCCTCACGCGCCTGCTCGACGCACATGAGGATGCTGCCCCGGTTGGCGCGGTCGGCCACGAGGAACCGCACGATCGACGTCTCGTCGGCCCGATCGTGATGGGCGTCGTACTCTTCGCGCCCGCCGATGATGGCGAGCAACGGCTCCCAGGTGACGGGCACGGAGGTGGGCAGGTCGATGATGAGATTGGTGTGCTCCCGAACGATGCGAGCGGTGTCCTCGGCCCGCTCGAGATATCGGGCCGCCCAATAGAGGTTCTCGGCCACGCGGGACAGCAGCATCAGCCCGACTGCGCCTGCCCGTAACCGCCGTACACATGGGGCAGGGTCTGATCGACGATCCACGTGTCCTTGCTGCCGCCCCCCTGGCTCGAATTCACCACGAGGGAGCCTTCGGGCAGCGCCACCCGGGTGAGGCCGCCCTTGGTGACGTAGCTCGTCCGACCCGTGAGGATGAAGGGACGCAGGTCGAGGTGGCGAGGCTCGAGCCGTCCGTCCACAAGGGTCGGTGCCGTCGACAACGTGAGGATGGGCTGGGCCACCCAACCGCGGGGATCGGCCTCGATGGCGGCGATCCGCTCGTCGAGCTCGGCTCGGGTGGCGCGGTTGCCGATCAGGATGCCGTAGCCGCCGCTCTCGTTGGCCGGCTTCACGACAAGATCGCCGATGTTCTCGATCACGTGGCGCCGTTCCGCCGGATAGAGGCACCGCCACGTCGGGACGTTGGGCAACAGCGGCTCGGTGTCGAGGTAGTAGCGGATGATGTCCGGCACCCATGCGTAGACGACCTTGTCGTCGGCGAACCCGGTGCCGGGAGCGTTGGCGATGGCGACGTTGCCGGCCCGCCAGGCCCGCATGAGGCCCGGGACGCCCAGTGTGGAGTCTGGCCGGAAGGCGTCAGGATCGAGGAAGAGGTCGTCGATGCGCCGATAGATCACGTCGACGCGCTGCGGGCCGGCGATGGTGCGCATGTAGACGCAGTCGTCGTCGACGAAGAGGTCTCGGCCCTCGACCAGCTCCACACCCATGCGC
>JBKOXV010000191.1:0-8827 GCA_046725105.1 bacterium
GCTTCGGGACGGTCGTCCCCGGCATCGCCGCGGCGTACCCGGGGCGGGTGCTCAACAGCCACCCGGCGCTGCTGCCGGCCTTCAAGGGCTGGCACGCGGTGCGCGACGCCCTGGCGTACGGCGTCAAGGTCACCGGCACCACCATCCACGTGGTCACCGCCGAGATGGACGACGGGCCGATCCTCGCCCAGGAGGCGGTGCCGGTCCTCGCTGGCGACGACGAGGCGCGGCTCCACGAGCGGATCAAGGCGGTGGAGCGGGAGTTGTACCCCCGGGTCGTCAAGGAGTTCGTCGGATGAATCGTGCCCTCCTGTCCGTGTACGACAAGACCGGCGTGGTCGAGCTGGCGAGCGGCTTGCACGCCCTCGGCTGGACGCTGGTGTCGAGCGGCGGCACGGCGCGCGCCATCGCCAAGGCGGGTGTGCCGGTCACCGACGTGGCCGAGCTCACCGGCGTTCCGGCCATCCTCGGCCATCGCGTCGTCACGCTGCATCCCAAGGTGCACGGCGCCCTCCTCGCCGACCCCGACGACCCCGCCCACGTCGCCGACATGGCGGCTCACGGCATCGAGGCCATCGACCTCCTGGTGGCGAACCTCTACCCGTTCAGTGATCAGCCGGGGGTCGAGATGATCGACATCGGCGGCCCCGCCATGGTGCGGGCGGCGGCCAAGAACCACGCCCACGTGGGCGTGGTGGTCGATCCGGCCGAGTACGGCGCCGTGCTGGCCGAGATCGAGGCCGGCGGCGGCCTCTCGGCCGCCACCCGCCGCCGCCTGGCCCGGGCCGCGTTCGCCCACACCGCCGCCTACGACGCCGCCGTCGTGACCTGGTTCGACGCCACCGATCCCGCCGGGGCCGAGGTGCTGCCGTCGTCACTACACCTGGCGCTGGAGCGGGCCCAGAGCCTGCGTTACGGCGAGAACCCGCACCAGCAGGGCGCCCGCTACCGCCGTGTCGGGGCACGGTCGTGGTGGGACGAAGCCGTGCAACGCGGCGGCAAGGAGCTGTCGTACCTAAATTTGTTCGATGCCGAGGCGGCGTGGCGGCTCGTGCACCAGTTCGCCGAACCGGCCGCCGTGATCGTGAAGCACGCCAACCCGTGCGGGGTGGCGGTGGCGGCCGACATCACCACCGCCTACGAGCGGGCCCACGCGTGTGACCCGGTATCGGCGTTCGGCGGCATCGTCGCCCTGAACCGAGACGTGCCAGTCTCGCTCGCTACCGCGTTGGCGCCGGTGTTCACCGAGGTCGTGGTGGCACCGTCGTACGACGACGACGCGCTGGCGGCGCTGACGGTGAAGAAGAACCTGCGGGTGCTGTCGGGCCCGCCGCCCGTCGGCGACGAGCTCGTGATGCGGACGATCGACGGCGGCCTGCTCGTGCAGCAGCCCGACCCAGTCTCGGTACACCGCTCGGCGTGGCGGGTCGTCACGAAGGTTGCGCCCACGGAGGCGGAGTGGTCCGACCTGGTGGTGGCGTGGCGCGTGTGTGCCGCGGTGTCGTCGAACGCCATCGTCCTCGTGAAGGACGGTCAAGCCGTGGGCATCGGCGCCGGCCAGCAGAACCGGGTTGACTCGGCCCGCCTGGCCGCCGAGCGGGCGGCCGGTCGAGCCACCGGCGGCGCCTGCGCCAGCGACGCCTACTTCCCGTTCCGTGACGGGCTCGACACCGCGGTGGCTGCCGGGGCCACGGCGGTCGTGCAGCCGGGCGGCTCGATCCGAGACACCGAGGTGATCGAGGCCGCCGACGAGCACGGCATCGCCATGGTCTTCACCGGGGAGCGCCATTTCCGGCACTAGTCCGGCCGGAGTGCCCGACTACCCTGGCCGGATGGCCCGCATCGCCGACCTGCTGGCCGCCGACCGCACCTTCAGCTTCGAATTCTTCCCGCCCAAGACCGACGCCGCCCAGCTCACATTGGGTCGCACCATCGCCGAGCTGGAGCCGCTGGCGCCCAGTTTCGTCTCGGTCACCTACGGCGCCGGCGGCAGCACGCGGGCCCGAACGCACGACATCGTCGCCTGGGTGCGCAAGGAGACGGCCATCACGCCCATGGCCCACCTCACGTGCCAGGGTCACGTGCGGTCGGAGATCACCGAGATCCTCGACAACTACCGGGCGGCCGGCGTCGAGAACATCCTCGCCCTCGGTGGTGACGCCCCGCTCGACCCCGCCGACGCCCGCTCGAGCGACTACAGCTACGCCGTCGAGCTGGTCGCCGACGTGCAGGGTGCGGGCGACTTCTCCATCGGGGTGGCGGCCCACCCGGAGGTCCATCCCCGGTCGCCGAGCCGGGCCGACGACCGCCGCCGGACGGCCGAGAAGCTCACCGTCGCCGACTTCGCCATCACTCAGTTCTTCTTCGAGGTCGACCACTACGTGCAGCTCGTCGACGAGCTGCACGCCCTCGGCTGCTCGAAGCCGGTCATCCCGGGCATCATGCCCGTGACGAACAAGGCGCAGGTGCAGCGGATGGCGGTGCTGTCCGGCGCCGCCTTCCCGGCCTGGCTGGCCGAGCGGCTCGACGCCGTCGAGGCCCCCGAGGACGTGCGCCGCGTCGGCGTCGACGCCGCCACCGAGCTGTGTGCCGACCTGTTGGCGGCCGGCGCACCGGGCCTGCACTTCTACACGCTGAACCGCTCCACCGCGACCCGCGAGATCTACGCCGCCCTCGGCTTGCCCGTCTGAGCCGCCGGGCCGTTACCGTGCGGGCCATGCGTACGTACGAGAAGCTGTACATCGACGGGACCTGGGTGCCGTCCGACGGCACCGGTCGCCTCGAGGTGGTCAACTCCACCACCGAAGAGGTGATGGCCGTCATCCCCGAGGGCACTCCGGCTGACGTCGACCGGGCCGTGGCCGCGGCCCGGCGAGCCTTCCCGGGTTGGAGTCAGACCGGCGTGGACGAGCGCGCCAAATACCTCACACGCATCCAGGAGGGGCTCGAAGGGCGCACCGAGGAGATCGCCACGGTCGTCGCCCAAGAGGTCGGGATGCCGGTGAAGCTGTCGCAGATCATCCAAGCCGGCCTGCCCAAGGCCAACTTCGGCATCGCCGCTCAGGAAGTGCAGGATTTCGCCTTCGAGGAGACCATCGGCAACAGTCTCGTCGTGCACGAGCCGGTGGGCGTGGTCGGCTGCATCACGCCGTGGAACTACCCGCTCCACCAGATCGCCCTGAAGGTGGCACCCGCCCTGGCCGCCGGATGCACCGTCGTGCTCAAGCCGAGCGAGGTGGCGCCGGTGAACGCCTTCATCCTCGCCGAGGTGATCGACGAGGTCGGCGTGCCGGCCGGCGTGTTCAACCTGGTGACCGGCGTGGGGCCCGTGGTGGGTGAGGCCATCGCCGCCCACCCCGACGTCGACATGGTGAGCTTCACCGGATCGACCCGCGCCGGCAAGCGGGTCGCCGAGCTGGCGACCCACACGGTGAAGCGGGTCGCCCTCGAGCTGGGCGGCAAGTCGCCCAACGTGATCCTCGACGACGCCGACCTCCAGAAGGCCGTCACCGACGGCGTCGGGAAGTGCTTCCTGAACTCCGGCCAGACGTGCACCGCGCTCACTCGCATGATCGTGCCCCGCCACAAGCTCGGAGAGGTCGAGGCCATCGCCACTGCCACCGCCGAGTCGTTCACGCCCGGCGACCCGTTCGAGAAGACCACGCGCCTCGGGCCGCTCGTCTCGGCGGCGCAGCGCGAGCGGGTGCGGGGCTACATCGTCAAGGGCCAGGACGAAGGGGCCAGGCTGCTCACGGGCGGCGTCGACGCCCCGGAGGGACTCGACACCGGCTACTTCGTGAAACCCACCGTCTTCTCCGACGTGACACCGGACATGACGATCGCCCGGGAGGAGATCTTCGGCCCCGTACTGGCGATCATGCCGTACGACAACGAGGACGACGCGGTGCGCATCGCCAACGACACGATCTACGGCCTCGCCGGTGGCGTGTGGAGCGGCGACCTCGAACGCGCCCGCCGGGTCGCCCGGCGCATCCAGGCCGGGCAGATCGAGATCAACGGCGGCGCCTTCAACCCGAGGGCTCCGTTCGGCGGCTACAAGCAGTCGGGTGTCGGCCGGGAGGCCGGGCGGTACGGGCTCGGCGAATTCATGGAGGTGAAGGCGCTCCAGCAGTAGGTCCCGCGTGGGGGACGGCGCCTACGCTCCAGGCATGCCTTCCCCTGCACGAGTGGCCGTCACCGGCGCCGCCGGCCAGATCGGCTACAGCCTCCTGTTCCGCATCGCCAGCGGGGCCATGCTCGGGCCCGATCAGCCCGTCATCCTGCAGCTGCTCGAGATCACGCCGGCCCTCAAGGCGCTCGACGGTGTCGTCATGGAGCTCGACGACTGCGCCTTCCCGCTGCTCGCCGGCACCGTGGCCACGGACGACCCGAACGTGGCCTTCGGCGACGTCGATTACGCCCTTCTCGTCGGCGCCATGCCCCGCAAGGCCGGCATGGAGCGCAGCGACCTGTTGTCGGCCAACGGAGCCATTTTCACGGTGCAGGGCAGGGCGCTGTCGGACTCGGCCCGGCGTGACGTCCGCGTCCTGGTCGTGGGCAATCCGGCCAACACGAACGCCCTCATCGCCATGAACAACGCCCCTGACCTCGACGCGTCCCAGTTCACGGCCATGATGCGCCTCGACCACAACCGGGCCATCAGCCAGCTCGCCGCCCGCCTCGAGGTGCCGGTGACGAGCATCACGAAGATGACGATCTGGGGCAACCACTCCGTGACCCAGTACCCCGACCTCTTCCACTGCGAGGTCGATGGGAAGAACGCCTACGAGCTCGTCGGCGACCACGCATGGGTGGAGTCGACCTTCATCCCCACCGTGGCCAAGCGGGGTGCAGCGATCATCGAGGCCCGCGGCCTGTCGTCGGCGGCGTCGGCCGCCAACGCCGCCATCGACCACATCCGTGCGTGGGGCCTCGGCACGTCCGCCGACGACTGGGTGAGCATGGCGGTCGTGTCGGACGGGTCGTACGGCATCGACGAGGGGCTGATCGCCGGTGTGCCGTGCACCGCCACCGGTGGCCGCTACCAGGTGGTGCCCGGTCTCGACATCGACGACTTCTCGCGGGGACGGATCGACGCCTCCGTGGCCGAGCTCATCGAGGAGCGCGACGCCGTCAAGGAGCTCGGTCTGATTTGACCCCTCACCTCGCCGCCGCAGCGAGCGGCTTGCGGGTGAACACGACCGGCTTGGAATGATCGGCGGCCGGCCGCGGTGTGGCCGCGGCGTCGACCCCGTGCAGGAGCTCCGCGCCGTGGCCGTTCACGCACTCGGGATCCGGCCCGTCGAGGGGCAGGCCCACGAAGAATTTGGCGGCCATGCACCCGCCCTGGCAGGCGTCGTAGCTGCCGCACGAGGCGCACGCCCCGGCTGACTGCGGCTCGCGCAGCGCGCGGAACAGGTCGCTGTGGCGCCACACCCGGGTGAACCCGCCGGCGTCACGCACCGAACCAGCCCGGAACTCGTCGTGGATCACGAACGGGCAGGCGTACACGTCTCCGATCGGGTCGATGAGGCACACCACCCGGCCGGCGCCGCACATGTTGAGTCCGGGCAGCGGCTCGCCCAGGGCGTTGAGGTGGAAGAACGAATCGCCCGTCAACACGTGGGGCCGGGCCCGCAGCCAGCGGTACAGGGCAACCTGCTGTTCGTGCGTCGGGTGCAGCTCGTACCAGCTGTCGGCCCCTCGGCCCGACGGCCGCAACCGCGTGACGCGCAGCTGGGCGCCGTACTGTCGGGCGAGCGCCTCGAAGCCGTCGAGCTGATCGGCGTTGTGGCGCGTCACCACTATCGAGAGCTTGAACGGACCGAAGCCGGCCGCCGCCAAGTGGTCCATGGCCCGCCGGGCGGTGGCGTACGAACCCTCGCCCCGGATGGCGTCGTTGGTGGCGGCGTCGAGTCCGTCGAGGGAGATCTGGACGTCGAGGTAGTCCATCGACGCCAGCCGGCGCGCCGCGTCGGCGGTGAGGAAGGCGCCGTTGGTGGAGAACTTGACGCCGATCGACCGGTCGATGGCGTGCTCGACGATCTCGAAGAAGTCGCGTCGGATCATCGGCTCGCCGCCGCCGACGTTGATGTAGAAAACCTGGAGGTCGTGGAGCTCGTCGAGGACGGCCTTGGCTTCAGCCGTCGTGAGCTCGCGCGGGTCGCGGCGCCCGGACGACGACAGGCAGTGCACGCAGGCCAGGTTGCAGGCGTAGGTCAGCTCCCACGTCAGGCAGATGGGTGCGTCGAGACCCCGCTTCAGCTGGGCGACGAGCGGTTCAACGCCCACGGACCACCTCGGCGTGCTCGAGGGACTCGAGGGCGGTCACGAACGACGGCCAGCGGCGCTCGGCCACCCCGCACGCCGTCAAGGCGCCGGCCAGCGTGTCGTGGTGGGCCAGGGCTCGTACGACGGCCAGGACGTCGGGTGACTTCAGGAACACCAAGCGCCGGTTGCCGAAGTGATAGGCGAGCGCGCCGAAGGGCTCGGGCCGCAGGGCGACCTGAGGATCGAGCTCGAGCGAGGCGTCGAGGGTGACGGCCACGCGTCAGTAGACGCCGCACATGCCGTCGATGGAGATCTCCTCGACGAGCAGTTCCTCCTCCACGAGGTCGTCCCGTTCGACCTCGTCGACTTCGGCGATGGTGTTGTCCATGCCCCGGGAGATTACCGGCCAGGCGCTGTGTATCGTCCCCCGCAGCGTCCATCGACCGGGGGGTTCCTATGAAGACCAAGGCCGCCGTCTTGTGGGAAGTCGGCAAGGATTGGAGCGTCGAGGAGATCGAGCTCGACCCGCCCAAGCAGGGTGAGGTGCTCGTCAGCATGGCGGCGTCCGGCATGTGCCATTCCGACGAACACCTCGTCACAGGCGACCTGCCCTTCGCCCTCCCCATCATCGGCGGCCACGAGGGCGCCGGAGTGGTGGAGGAGGTCGGCGAGGGCGTCACGTGGCTGAAGCCCGGCGACCACGTCGTGTTCGGGTTCATCCCGTCGTGCGGGCGCTGCCCGAGCTGCTCCACGGGCCACCAGAACCTGTGCGACCTCGGCGCCGCCCTCGGCCTGGGGATGCAGATCACCGACGGCACCGCCCGCCACCACGCCCAGGGCAGGGACGTGGGGTTGATGTGCCTCCTCGGCACCTTCTCCCACCACACGGTGGTCAACGAGGCGAGCTGCATCAAGATCGACGACGACATCCCGCTCGACCGGGCCTGCCTGCTCGGATGCGGCGTCGTCACGGGGTGGGGATCGGCCGTCTACGCCGCCGACGTGCAGCCGGGCGAGACGGTGGTGGTGGCCGGCATCGGCGGCATCGGCGCCAACGCCATCCAGGGCGCCAAGCTGGCTGGGGCCAAGCGCATCATCGCCGTCGACCCGCTCGAGAACAAGCGGGAGAAGGCGATGGATTTCGGCGCCACTCACACGGCGGAGTCGCTGGAAGCGGCCCTGCCGGTCGTCACCGACCTGACGTGGGGCACGATGGCCAACAAGGTCATCATGACGTTGGGGGTCGGGAACGGCGAGCTGCTCGCCTCGGCCCTCGCCCTGGCGTCCAAGCGCGGCCGGGTCGTCATCACCAACATCCACCCCGCCCTCGAGACGAGCGCCAACGTCAGCCTCCTCGACCTGACGCTGATGGAGAAGCAGGTCGTCGGCTCGCTGTTCGGCTCGGGCAACCCGCGCTACGACATCCCCCGCCTACTCGGGCTGTATCGAGAGGGCCAGCTCGACCTCGACGGGCTCATCACCAAGACCTACACCCTCGACGAGGTGAACGAGGGCTACCAGGACATGCGCGACGGGAAGAACATCCGCGGCGTGATGGTCTACGCATGAAGACCCGAGCCGCGGTGCTCTGGGGGGTCGGTAAGGACTGGAAGGTCGAGGAGATCGAGCTCGACCCGCCCAAGGCCGGTGAGGTCCTCGTCGAGATGAAGGCGGCCGGCCTGTGTCACTCCGACGAGCACATGGTCACCGGCGACATGGTCGTGCCCGACGACCTGCGCCAGCTGTTCGAACTGCCGGACACGTTCCCGCTCATCGGCGGCCACGAGGGCGCCGGCGTCGTGGTCGACGTCGGACCCGGGGTCACGTCCGTGAAGCCCGGCGACCACGTGTCGGCGTCGTTCATCCCGTCCTGCGGGCGGTGCCGGTACTGCTCGACGGGCCGCCAGAACCTGTGCGACCTCGGCGCCGGCGCGCTGAACCGGGGCCAGATCCTCGACAACACCTCGCGGCACCATCTCGACGGCCACGACCTGGCCATCATGGCCAAGCTCGGAACCTTCAGCGAGCACACGGTGGTGTCCGAGCTATCGGTCATCAAAGTCGACGACGACCTGCCCCTCACCGCCGTGTGCCTCGTGTCGTGCGGGGTGGCCACCGGCTGGGGCTCGGCCGTGGAGCGGGCCGGCACCGCGCCGGGCGACACGGTGGTGGTCGTCGGGATCGGCGGTATCGGGATGAACGCGGTGCAGGGCGCCCGGATGGCCGGCGCCCGCCACGTCATCGCCGTCGACCCGATCGAGTTCAAGCGCGAGAAGGCGATGGAGTTCGGCGCCACCCATACCGTGGCCTCGATCGAGGAAGCCATCCCGTTCGTCACGCAGCTCACGTGGGGGCAGTTGGCCGACCGCGTCATCATGACGCCGGGCGTGATGTACGGCGACCTGATGGCCGGCGCCATGACGCTCACCGGGAAGGGCGGCACGTGCGTCGTCACCGCCGTGGCACCGATGACGCAGACGGAGTCGGCGGTGAACCTCTTCGAGCTGGCCATGTGGCAGAAGGAGATCAAGGGCACGATCTTCGGGTCGCTCAACCC
>JBKOXV010000337.1:0-12014 GCA_046725105.1 bacterium
ACTTGAAGGCGTCCATCGACATCGACGAGCTACTTGATCGTCCCCTCGGAGAAATAACGGCGGCACAGTTCATCGGAGCTCTGAGTAGCGACCGGTTGGGTGGCATCCGATGGCACCTTGCCGACAAGAAGAAGTACGAGCTCTGGGTCGACGAGACCGTCGTCGTCGCTACGCCGTTGCGGGAGGTCATCGAGCGAATCAAGATCGAGAAGAAGAAGCTCGAGCTCGAGGTCCCTTGGGACCGCAGATGGCTCGTCGATCCGCCACCCGAGTTCATCGCCGTCGTAGCAGAGAAGGTCGCCGAGCGGCTGCGCGGCTGAGCTATCTGTTGCCACGCCAGCAGACGTGCACCGTCGTTGTCGGCGACGTCGATGCCGATCCTCTGATTCCGGCGCTGACCGATGTCCTCTCTCGTTACCGTGAGAGCGTCGCGCTGATCGATCCGACGCAGCTAGCGGCGAGCTGCCTGTGTGCCGGCGGCGATCACCTCGATATCGACGGTCGTCACGTGACCGGGATCATCTTCCGCGCATGGCCCGGGACGTTGTCGGGTGAGGAGTTCGTTGAGGACGACGCCGACTTTGCCGCCGGTGAAGCCAGAGCGGTATGGCTCCATGCACTCGCGTTGCCAACCGTCGTCGCCGTGAACCGCGGTGATGAGGAAACGTGGTTCTCGCCGTCCGACTGGTCGGTCTGGCGGCGCCGTTTCATTGCCGGTGGCGTCGCGTGCAGCCCTCTCGAATTCGGTGACGTCGACGATGTGAACCGCCGCTGGTATCCGTGGGCCGGCGGGCTCACCATGCCACCGCCGATGTCGGCACGACGCGCCATGGCCTCGGCGATGGCGGCGGCGCCGGTGGGCGAGCCGATCCTCGTCTGTGGTGACCGACTCATCGGCGGGGCGTCCGATACCGCCGATGAGCTGATCGCCGTCTTTCGGCATTACGGGGTGATTCTGGCGGGCGCCGTTGTCGACTCGGCTGGACGCGTCGTCACCGCCACCGCGCTGCCGTACGTCCCCGCGGCCGCAGCCGTTGCGGTGGCAAACGCCATTGATGCGGAGTTGAAGGTCAGCAGATGAACGGCGCAGTCGCGATGGTGGGTGATCCCGACGATCTCTCCACGGCCTACATGCGCTGGCTGGCCGGCGAGCGCGGGCTCGATGTTTTGGGCCTCGACGAGAGCCGACTCGGACTCGACTGGTGGTTCGCCGCCGGCGATGGCCCGACCGGAGCGCGGCTCGTCGTCGACGGGAAGACGGTGGCGCCGACGGCGGTGACCGGATGCTTCGTGCGGTTGAACCCTCGCCCGGCCGTTCCTGTCGCGCTCGACGAGCCAGAGGCGGCGGTCTTCATCCGCGAGCGTCGGGCTGGCATCCACGAATTTCTCGAACGTGTTCCGTGGATGGTGGTGAACCGGCCCACCGCCGGCCGTGGGAACGGGTCCAAGCCCTTCCACATGGCGATGTTGGTCCGCCAGGGCTTCGACGTGCCGGAGTGGTTGGTCGTGAACGATCCGCGTCGCGCCGCGGCCTTTGCCGCGCTCTTCCGTGACGGCTGCGTCTACAAGGCCTGCTCCGGACTCCGCTCCCGCGTTCGCCTCGCTGATGACGCGCTTCTGAAGAGGTTGGCGACGCCGACGACTCCGGTCGTCATGCAGCGGTTCGTGCCTGGTCACGACGTTCGACTCCACGTGATCGGCCCCAACCACGCCGCAACGTCGGTCTCGAGCACCGGCGTCGATTATCGGTTCGACGAGTGCGAGACGTCGTACGAGCCTGTCGCCGCGCCTGACGAAGTGGCGAGCCGGTGCGTCGAGTTCGCCCGGAGATCGAGTCTGATCCTGGCCGGCTTCGACTTCCGCGTGGACCCCGACGGCCGGTGGTGGTGCCTCGAGGTGAACCCCGTACCGACGTTCCTTCCGTACGAGGCGGCTACCGGCCATCCCATCGGGGAGCTCGTCCTCGACGTGATGGCGCCGCACTCGACTCGACGCCGGGCGCGGTCGGTGCTGGCGCTCTGAGGTGTCGGCATCACCGGCGCGTCGGTATCGACGTCGGAGAATCGAAGCGGCGTGGCCGGCTCGGCCGCGGCCGACCACGCCGACGCGACCGAGGCTTATGCGTCTGAGGACGTCACCACGGATACCAATGGCACCGGTACCACCAGTACGGGCAGCAGCGATACCAGGGGTATCGGAAGTGCCACCACCAGCACCAGAACGGGCGCCAGGGGAACCAGAGATACCAGGGGATGAACGGATGAATCGGTACGACCTGGGGCACCTGCAGTTCCTTTAGGACGGCATCGTCGACCTCGAGGCCGGCCTCCCGGGTCACTTCGATGACATCGATGCCTGTGTCGCCCCGCTGGACGCGCTCCTCCACGCCCGCCCTGAGCTTCTCGAAGATCTCATTGGCCTCGGCGGTCGCCCGCCCGAGTGCCTCATCTAGCTCTGCCATGTGCGGAGCCTCCTTCGCTGATCGCGGTGCGATCGACCTCAGCCGATCGCGGTAACTGCTCGCGAGCGCCGCTTCCCGAGCGCCCATCAAGCGCGGACCCCGTGGGTGCGGTCCTCGCGGCTCGCACGGCCAATCATGAGCGTGAGTCGTCACCCCGTCGTCACGGGACGGACGAGGCTCGTTCTGAGAGAGCAGCGCGGAAGACGGAGCAGGGCTCACCCAGGCGGTATGACCGATGCTTGACCTCGACAAGGGCCGCCGTCCCGGCGCCGGGCGTCCGGTCGACGTCTCGGTGCGGCCCCGGTTCGCTCAACTGTCGTCGTCGTGCGTTCGACTTTCGCCGGACAGCTCACGAGGCTCAAGGAACGCTTTCACCAGCGCGATCGCCTCCTCGACGGTTCCTACGTAGCGATCGAGCTCCTCTGCTCCCACCGCGGTGCTCCTGCACCGGACCCGGAACCTGGAGACCCCGGTGTCCTCCCAGGCGGAAACGGTGGCGATGCGCACGGGAGCCCGTGTCGACGACACGAGGAGCATTGTCTCCTCCGGTCGTCACCCAGGCATCGCGCCGCGGCCACGTATCTCCGCGTCATCTCGATGACTCCCTGAGATGAGGCAAAACGACCTTGTTCGGTGGTGAGGCCCGCGCGAACAATGGGCATCTGGGCAAAGGGGCGACTCATGAGCTACGACGCCTTGCAGTTGAGGCTGCTCGGAGGCTTCCGGCTCCTGTGCTCCGGCGAAGAGCTTCACGTGGCTCGGAATGGCCAGCGACTGCTGGCGTTCATGGCTCTCGCCGATCGGCCTCGGAGGCGGGAGTACGTGGCGTGGTCGTTGTGGGCCGAGCACGGGGAGACCCGCGCCCTCGGAAGCCTCCGTACCGCGCTCTGGCGGCTCCCTCGGCCGAGCGGTCGTTCGCTCTTCGACGACTCCGAGGACGGTGTTCGCCTCTCGCAGGAGCTCGAGGTTGACTGGCGGCAGAGCGTCCGACAGGCAGAACGGGTGCTAGCTGGTGACGACGAGGGCGAGGGGCTGGTCGTCGCGAACTTGACGAGGGACCTCCTGCCCGACTGGTATGAAGAGTGGCTCCTCCTCGAGCGCGAGCAGTTCCGGCAGCTTCGCTTACATGCGCTGGAGACGATTTCGACGCGGCGGCTCGCGGTCGGTCGTACTCGTGACGCTCTCCAGACCGGACTCCTCGCCGTGGCCTGCGAGCCGCTTCGTGAAAGCGCCCACCGCTGCGTGATCGCCGCTCACCTGGCCGAAGGAAATCGCCACGAGGCGATTCGACAGTATCGGCTCTACCTGGACCTCCTGACGGCGGAGGGATTGCCTGCTCTTGCCTCCGACGCGCTGGCCACCCTCATCGGGCGCGTGTCGTCGGCAGCACCGCCGGCCCGCCCGGTGCTGACGCGGGAAGTCCACCGCTCAGGTGGATAAGGCGCGTCAGTCGGTGGGGCCAGCGGGGCGCGGGTGGCGGTCGGCCCACGGGCGGGCCGCCTCGAGTTGTGAGGCGACGCGGACGAGGAGGTCCTCGCGCCACGCCGGCGGCACGAGCTGCACGCCGATCGGTCGGCCGTCGGCGTTCCAGTGCAGCGGCAGGGAGATGGCGGGTTGGCCGGTGAAGTCCCACGGCATCGTGAACCGGCCCGGTGTGGCGTCCGGATCGAGCGCTTGACCCAACGGCGGCGGGGGCACCTCGAACGTGGGCGTGAGCAGCAGGTCGTAACCGCTCTCCCACCTCCGACATCCCCGGGGCCCGCTACCACCCATTGACGTTCCTCGGCGCCACCGGAATCGGCGATGCAGACATCACCGTGCCGCCCACCGGGACATTCGATGTGGAGCTAACGGCCGTGGACCCGCACCCGGGCGGCTGTCGTGGGCCGCGGCGCGGAGGGCGGATTTTCAACCGGGGCCATCGACCTGAGCCCAGGTATACGGGGTGGTGTTCCGGGCCGATCCGGCTACCGACGCGCCTCCGGTCGTGACCGGCAGCGATGGCACAGGCCCAGCCCGACCCGTCGGCGTCGCTGGCCTCGACCGGTACCAGTCGGCTGATCGCAGACCACCCCTGTCGGTGGACAAGCTTCACGGGAGGGCGGCTTGTCGTGGAGTCGACGGACGACTCGGCCGGCATGCGGGAGACCTGGGTGCTCCTCGCTGATCGCGGGATGGTGCGCTACACCGCACCCCTCGACGTGCCGGCCGATGCTGCCGTACTACTCTTTGGCGTCCGACCGGGCCGGGAACTTCGAGCCGCCGCACGCTGTGGACGGCGCGCCGGCCCCCGTAGAGGCGACCGGATCGCTGGCGTTCGTCACCGGTGACGAGACGCTCGACGTCACGCTCGTCAGCGACGATGACCGCCCGATCGCGGCCACGACCGACGCGCCGGGCGTGATCGCCGAGGTCCTGAGCGAGGGGGGTCGGCGATTCGTGCGCCTGCGTGCGGCTGCGCAACGCCTCGAGGCCGACCGGATCACGGCCATCGTCCGGCTCCGCTACGCCGATGGCGACGGACTGGCCAGCATGCTCGCGATCGGTGTGTCGCGAGACGGTGCGCGCACGTGAGGCAGTCGACCGTCGAGGTTCTGGTCCCGGACCGCAGTTGTGCGGGCTGAGCATGAGCGAGCGGAGGTAGGGGCGGCGCAACGTCTGCACCTGGGCAAGTGCAAAGTGTGTACGACCGCAGGGGCGCAACACCGTAGGTGCACCGAGATATGCGTTGCGCGCCTCAGCCAATTCGGTGAGCAAGCACGTCAAGCGTGGTGTCCCCTTCCGCCAAAGGGGCCGGTGCTCAACACACGTCATCGCAAACCACGTCCCATCGTCAACCACGCCTCGCCGCCGCATGAACTCCGTCTCGTGTCGGCCGGTGAGGCGAGTCACCAGCCCAAGGCCCTCTGAAGCCGCTCATACCGGATCAAGCACCCAGCGCCAGCGGCGACACCGACAGATCGCCAGCGAGTGTCGAGCGCGTCATCGCCCGATACTGGCCGGACGGGGCGTTCGGTGTGGAGCACCGCGTGCACGGTGTCGACGCTCTCATGGAGGCCGAACAGCTCGGCACTGAGGTGATGCTCCCGATTCTCGCCGCCTCGCGTCACTCGACGTCGGCTCCGTCAGTCCTCAGCCGAATCACGGTTCCTTCAACCCACCGCCGCGATCGCGATCAGCGGTTCCGAATGGGTCGCCCGTCACACCGACGAACTAGGCCTCGCCTGCCGTCCGACGTGACGAAGGGTGAGGGCAGTGGGCGGCTGGCTTACTGACTGGCGACCGGCCCGCCGGAAAGGCCCGGCGTGAGGAGATGGACGTTGGTCGGGATGCGGACCTGGATCCGGCAGTCGTGGCCGAACGTCTCGTGGTACGTGAGGGTGACGGTTTGGCTTCCCTGGAGGGGATTGAAGTTGATGAACTGCCGATCGAAGTATTCGTTCTGAAATGGATCCTCTTCCCACGCCCCGTAGCCGACTCTGGGCGCACTGCCGGCGGTCGTCTCGACCGACACGGCGCTATCGGGGAGTGGCTGGAAGTCGGGCAGCGGGACGCCGACACCGCCTAGGTCAGCGGTGTCGCGATCGAAGTTCCACTCCTTGTACGGCAGTCCTCCACCGTCACGGAAGACGTGCCACTCCGTGTAGGCCTCGGCGACGCTGTCGCAGTGATTGAGCGGTGAGAACTCGACCGCGTACTGGGTAACGCGGTAGCGCGGGACGATCGCGACGTCGCGGCCGACGAGCTCCTGCCCCGAGACAGGACTCACGACGCTGACGTGCTTGATGAACCCGACGCCGTTCGCCGACGGGGCATACACGTGCTGGAACACCACCGTTCCCGCAGTGGGCATCGGTCGTCCCGGGACCGATGCGATCGGCGGGCTGGTACGGGTACGAGCGCCGTCACCCCACGCGACAACGACATCCGGCGGTGGACCGCTGTAGTGCAGCGTGGCAGTGGCGACGACCGAGTCGCTGACCACGAACAAAGACAGGCCCGAAGCCGTCGCTGAAGCTGTCGATGGTGGCGCGGTCGTGAGTGATGCCGTCACCGTGTCGCCACCCGTCGGTCCCAGCGCAGCTGCCGATGCGGCGGGGACGAGGGCGGCGGCCATGACCGCAACCGCGTCCACCGGCGCGGCACGCCTGGGTTCATGGAACACGGAGGACCTCCAAGCTCGCTGGTTCGTATCAACGGGTTACGTGGCAACAGCACGAAACGGTTCCGAGCGATGACGCCACCGACGGGGTGCCCGACGTCACCCGCGGAGCGGGTGCCACCGAAGTGAAGGGCTCGCTTCCTCACCTACCAGGTCATGTTGGTGTCCCGACTGGGACGAGGGCTGCCCACCTGGTCGTCCTTGGCGACCACATCGACATCGAATGAGGGCACCTCGAGCACCACGACGTCACCTGGGTGGCAGTGCGCCGGGCGTCGTTGGTTCCCGTCGCGCCCCTTGCGGAAAGCCGGTCGTCCGATTTCCTGGCTAACCCTGATCGTCGAACGCACCCATTCGCGTCAAGAAGACCGCTCGACGACGCCAGCCGCGTCGGACCACCCTGGCACCGTCGCAATCGCAACGCTCGCTGCACTCGAGCAGCACCAGCAACGCGATCGAAGAGGCCGGACCCCGCAGCCAGTCGGTCAACGGTGAGCGCCCATATTGGCCGGACGGGGCGATCGACGACGGGCGCGATCGTGCGGTATTGGCGCTCACTACGCGGCCCTTGCGAGCCGTCGATCCCGGGCGCCCTCGCGGCCCTGAACGTCGAACCTCTCGTCCCGCACGGTCCGGTGGATACCGCGCATCCGTCGCCGACGGTGGCACGGGCTGGGTGACCACACTCAGCGCGTCCGTGTTGTCCGCCGGCTACGGCGCCCCTCCGCCGTCCCACTCCCACGTGCCGTTCGGAGCGGTTGGCCACTCGGTGCGAGGCGTCGTTCTGGCACGCGGTTCTGTGCGCGTTCCTTCGTGCAGATCGCCGACTCCGGCACCGCCGCGTGGCGAGCCGCATGCCACAGAACGACGGTCTCAAACGGGGCAGTGGGCGTCGTCCCTATGTCAGCCGCTGGCCCCACGACTGGATCAGCGTGAAGGTGGTGCCCCAACGTCCTGGTGCCTCCAACTCGACCTCCGCCTCGCCGTGCAGCCGTTCGAGCTCATCGGTGCCGACCAAGGAAAGCAGCCGGGCTTCGAGGGCGGTGGCGAACTGCAGGGGGAGTCGCAGGTACGGATGCCCGGGCGGGAGCGCGAAGACCTCAGCTCTCACGTGTGCCTCGATGCCGGCGTTGCGGAACAGTTCCAGGTGCGTCCGCCCGGCGTCCCAGTCGCCCCCGGTCCGCCGGAACGACTCCACGATCAGTGCGATGAACTTCTCGAGTGCCGGGGCGGGTGGGTTGAAGTGCCACGAGGCGACGTCGGGGTCTTCCAGCACCACCGTGCCAGCGGGACGGACGAGCCGCAGGTAGGTGGCGAGCTGCTCCGTTCCGCGGCCCAGCGGGGTGATCTCGTAGCGAGCGTGGACCAGGTCGAACGAGTCCGGCTCGAGGTTGGTCGCGAAGAGATCGTCCTTGGTGAGCACCACGTTGCCGAGGCCCTCGTCGGCCACGAACTGTTGGGCCTCGCCGAGCATGGCGTCGTCGACGTCAGTGCCAACCACCTCGCCATCGGGTCCGACCCACTCGCTGAGCAGCCGCAGCCATCCCATCACACCGCAGCCGATGTCGACGGCTCGGCCGCCGCGACCCTCGCCGATCTCTTCCAGCAGGCGGCGGCCGGTGGGTTCCCAGACCCGCGACTGGAGCCTGAGTCGCTCAAGTTCGGAGACCTGGCCGGCCAGCAAGTACTCGGACGAACTCATGGCATCTCCTCTCGCGAGGTCTCATCCGGTTCGATACCACTGTCCCGAGGATCGGTCAGCGTCTCAAGTACAACAAGAGAACTGCCAGCGTTCGGCAAAAAAACGCGCCGTTCGTGAGCGCGTCGCCGTCGGCGCCAACAGCGTCAAGTTCAGACGATGAACTAGTGCCTGCTCGTGCCTCGGTGGCAGGCTGAGCGTGTGAGGACCTACCAGCAGTACTGCCCGATCGCTCGGGCGTCGGAGCTGCTTGCCGAGCGTTGGACCATCATCATCCTTCGCAACATTCTCGTCGGCTGCCAGACGTTCAACGAGATCGCTGACGGTGCCCCCGGACTCTCTCGTGGGTTGCTGTCGAAGCGGCTGCGGGAGTTGGAGCGCGCCGGGATCATCGAGGTTCGTCCCAAGCCCGATCGGCGGGGCTCGACCTATGTGCCCACCGAGGCGGGCCGGGAGCTGTCAGAGCTCATGTTGGCCCTTGAGCGCTGGGGCCGGAAGTGGGCGGAGCTCAAACCCGAACACGCCCATCCGGGAGTGGTGCTGTGGGTGTGGGCGAACTTCTTCTTGGACCGCGACCGTCTCCCTCGACGCCGGGTCGTGGTCCGCTTCGAGTACCCGACGCTGCCGGGGTCGGCTCGCCGGAGCTGGCTACTGATCGAACGGGGCGACGCCGAGTATTGCCTGAAACACCCCGGCGGCGAAGAGGACCTCGTCGTCGTGGTCCACGATCCCTCGGCGTTCGCCCGCTGGCATATGGGACAGATCCGATGGAGTGACGCCCTGCGCTCCGGGGCGATCGAGGTGAAGGGGTCACCGTCGCTGGCCCGGGCGCTTCCGACCTGGAACGGGCACGGCTGGGCGGCCGACGACCCGCGCGCCGGCTACGACGGATCGACCCGACACCAGCCCGGCCCGATGGTCGCCGCAACTCCCAGCTGAGCCACGAGCGGGACGCCAACACGGGCCAGGTTCAAAGGTCGCACTTCTCCTCGCTTTCGCGGTCGAGCTGATCCAGCCGCAGGAGGCGGGCTACGACATGGACGCCGCCCGTGGAGGTTCTCCGGTCCTGCGGGGTTCATGGCGGGCGCGCCCGACGACGTTGGCCTCATGGCGAACTTGCGGTTGGCACGTGACGCGCTCAGCGAAGTACGACCCGACCAACTTCTTCCGCATGAACGCGAACATCCCGCGCGGATAACCCCAGTCGCTGAGCGCGGCGGGACGAGCGCGCCATATCCCCGGCTTTCGCCTGCGGTATCGGGACTGGCAACCCGAAGTGCAGGCGAACAGATCAGACGGTTCCGCGCGCAGCCCGGCGATGAGTACACCGCGCCAGAATGACGTCGACAACGATGCCTCGCGTCGCGACCGAACCGGCCATCGGACCTGCCCGAGCAACGGCCAACGATTGTCACAATGCGTGACCATGGGAGCCTGTCGTGCCGGGCGGCAGGACGGCATGGCCGCACGGAATGGCCGGACCGTGTGAGCGACACGAACCCCGAGGCGCTCGGTATCTGCGCCCACAACGAGATCGTGCCTCACTGGTGGAAGCCGCGAATCCCGGTCGGGCCGCGACGTCCGTCGGCTCATCCACGACACGCACGCTCCGGTGGATACCGCGCACTCGGCGCCGACGGTGGCACCGGCTTGGTGACCACGCTCAGCGCCTCCGTGTTGTCCGACGGCTACGCCCCGCCGTCCCAGTCCCACGTGCCCGTTCGGAGCGGCTGGCAAATCAGTCCGAGGCGTCGTTCTGTCACGCGGTTCTGTGCTCGGTCCCTTCGTGCGGATCGATGCTCCTATGTCTTGTCAAGGGGTCATGGGCTGAGCTTGAGGCGATCGGCGAGCCGGGCCAGGTCGGCGCGTAGATCGTCGATGTCGTAGCTGGTCGGGTCCGCGCAGAGCTGCGTGGGGTGGTGGTGTGTGGCGTCGCGGTCGAGTGTCTCGATGAAGTACTTGAGGATCTCGATCAGGTCGACGGCATCAGCGGCGTCGAGCGCGATGTGGTTCATGTGATGTCCTTCGGACTGGCGTTGGCGGCGGGGCTGGACAGGACAGGGATGAGCCACTCGGTGGGGAGGGCAAGCTCTTACGAGGTCGCGTGTCCCAGCCGCTGACGCGGGGTTGGGCTCCCAGCAGCGGGCCGGCGGATCGTTCTGAGGACAACCCTGCCCCGGGGTGTCAGCCGATTCTGGGGCCAGGCCTGCTGCTGGGAGTGATCAGCCGCGGGGTAGGTGGTGGAAGACCTCGCGGGCGACGTAGCGCTTGAGGATGCGGATGATCTCGGGCTTGGAGCGGCCTTCTTTGAGGCGGCGCTCGACGTAGGCGCGGGTGCGCGGATCGGAGCCCATGCGGGTGACCACGATGACCCAGAGGGCGCCGTTGGCTTGGCGGTCCCCGCCGCGGTTGAGCCGCCAGCGGGTCACCTTGCCCGATGACGCCGGGATGGGGGCGACGCCGCACAGATGCGCCCACGCCGCTTCGGAACGCAAGCGTTGCGGGTTGTCGCCGGCGGCGACCAGCAGGGTGGCGGCGCAGTCGACGCCGACGCCGTGCACGGTGAGCAGGCTGGGCGCGGTCGCGGCGACGAGCGGGGCGAGCAGGGCATCGATGGCGGCGAGTTCGGCGTCGAGGGCGAGGACACGTCGACCGAGAATCCGTATCGACGTCTTGGTTGCGCTCGTCACCGAGTCGCCGCCGGCTCGTGGTCGCAGCCCGGCTGCGACACCGCCGAGGTGGTCGCGGCTGACGCCGCGCAGCCGGTCTCGCAGCTCGTCGGGCCCGGTGAAGCCGAGGTGGCGGATCTGGTTGAGCGACGCGATCCTCATCGAGCGGGCGGAGCGTTTCGCGACGACGAGGGCGCGCATGGCCTCGACGTTGCCGTCGCGGGTCTTGCCCGCGCCCTGCGCTCGACCGGACAACGCGGCCCGTGCCGCTTCCACGGCATCAGCGGGATCGGACTTGCCGGTGCGCCGGCGCGCCTGGCGGTTGGGTCGATCAACCTCGACCACCTCGACGCCCGCGGCGCGCAGCGATCGAGCGAGGCTCGCCCCATAGGAGCCGGTGCCCTCGACACCGACCTGGTCGACGACGCCGAAGGCGCGCAGCCAGGCAAGCAGCTTGTCGTTGCCGGCGGGAGTGGCTTCGAAGCTCTCCACGCCCAACAGCCCGCCGATGTCGTCGAGCGCGGCAGCCACATGCACATCGAGGTGGGTGTCGACACCGCCGGTCACGGCGCGCGCGGTCACGGGTTCTACGATGGTCATCGCCATCCCTTCTCTCTCAACGGTCAAGGGGTGGCACGCGCCGCCCGCTGTGTGCGGCGCCGGTGTGATCGCCCTGCTCCAACAGGGTGATCCGCCGCACTCAACGACCAACGAGTGCAGAAATGCGTGCTCCGGGCTCTGGCCGACGGATCGTGCGAAGGACAACCGACTGCGCGTCAGCTGATTCTCGAGTCAGGCCACAGCCCAAAGCCGTTCGACCGTACCGGGGAACGACCGACCATCGGTGGATCCCCACTCAAACGGCACCCCTCAACACTCCCTGCCGATTCGGATCTCGCTCCGTGCCACGACTCGTTACCGGTCCGGGAGTGATCGCGGTAGCCCGAAGGATGGGAGGACGGTGTTCTCGAAGCGGGTCATGGCACAGATCCGCCCCCCGGCGAGGGTGAGGACGTAGAGGCC
>JBKOXV010000342.1:0-6714 GCA_046725105.1 bacterium
GGTCCGCTCCGTGCACGATCGGGTCGTCGGCGTCACTCCCGAGGGTGTCCTCTACGCCGCCAATGATCCGCACCTCCTGAAGTGGGTGCACATCGCCGAGCTCGACAGCTTCCTGGCCGCCCACCAGCGCTACGGCACCCCCCGCCTCGACACCGCCCAGCGCGACGGCTACGTCGCCGACATGGCCCGCGTCGGAGCCGCTGTCGGCGTGATCGACCCGCCGCGCACCGAAGCCGAGCTGCGGGCCGCCCTGACCGCCTATAGGCCCGAGCTCCGTGGCACGGGAGCAGCCCGTGACGCCGCTCGATTCCTGGTGCTGCCGCCGCAGCTGCCGGTCGTCGCCTACGGCCCGTACGCCGTGCTCGCGGCGGCGGCCATCTCGCTGCTGCCCTGGTGGGCCCGCCTGCCGTTGCGGCTGCCGTTCCTGCCCGTCACCGAGGCCGTCGTCGTCCGCCCCGCCAGTCGGACGCTGATGGAGCTCATCCGGTGGTCGCTGGCGCCGACCGGACCGAGGTTCGACGTGTCCGAGGCGATGCCCGTCCACTCGAGCTAGCCATCCGCGCCAGCGCCGCGCTCAGGTCGCCCCGCCCGCCGATCACCACGCGATCGAGTCCTAACCACTCGGCCAGTTCGCGCAACTCGGTCATCAGCTCCGCCGCCACCTCCTCCTCCGGGACACCGGGCTCCCGCCATGCCGCCGGCACCAACAGCGCCGACGACTTCCGGTCCGACTTCAGGTCGACGCGGGCCACCAGCTCGGTCCCGAGCAGGAACGGCAGCACGTAGTAGCCGTACACCCGCTTGGGGGCGGGCGTGTAGATCTCGATCCGGTAGCGGAACCCGAAGATGCGCTCGGTCCGGTCGCGCTCCCAGATCAACGAGTCGAACGGCGAGAGCAGCGTCCGGGCCGAGATCTGGCGCGGCCGGCGCGCCCGCGGGTCGAGATACGCCGGTCGGCCCCAGCCCTCCACCTCGACCGGCACCAGCCGCCCCGCCTCGACGAGCTCGGCGAGCGCCGCCTTCGACTTCGGGATGCTCAACCGGTAGTAGTCGCACAGGTCGGACGCCGTGGCGACACCGAGGGCCCGCCCGGCCAGCGCCAACAACTCCCGGCGCCCCTCGGCCTCCGTCGGCGTCGGGAGAGCGAGCACCCATCCAGGCAGGATGCGTTCGGTGAGGTCGTAGGCGCGCTCGAAGTTCGACAGCCGCCGGGCCGAGAGCTGTCCGGTCCAGAACAGGTACTCGAGGGCCCGCTTGCCGTCCTCCCACGACCACCAAGGCTCCTTGCGCTTCGGCCCCGGGTCGCTCAGCTCGCTCGCTCGCAAGGGGCCGCGCTCCTTCACCTCCTCGTAGACGGCGGCGATGTAGCCAGGCCGTTCACGGGCCAGCCGGGCCACGCTCGGCCACATCCGGTCGCCCCTGAGCGCCGCCTCCATCTGCCAGCGGAACAGGGGCTGGTGCTCGACCGGGATCAGGGACGCCACGTGGCCCCAGTACTCGAACAGCTCGTGGTCCTCGAGCATGTCCGGCAGCAGATCGCGTGGGTGCGGCCCGAGGCGGGCGAACACCGGCAACTCCTGGCTCCGCACGAGCACGTTGACCGAGTCGATCTGCACCAGCCCGACGTGCTGGAAGAGCCGACGGCCGTGGCGCCGGTCGACCCGGCCCACCGGGCGGCGATCCGCGAACCCCTGGGCCCCGAGGACGATGCGGCGCGCCGTCGCCGCCGATAGCCGTTCCACCGCCCGCACCGGGTGTCAGTCAGCCGACGAGATGGAGACCGATTTGATGACGACGTCCTCGACGGGCTTGTCGCCGCCGCCGGTCTTCACGTTCTGCATGGCCTCGACCACGTCGAGTCCCTTTACGACCTTCCCGAACAGCGAGTATTGCGGAGGCAACCGGGCGCCGTCCGGACCGCTGATGATGAAAAACTGGCTCCCGTTGGTGTTCGGCCCGGCGTTGGCCATCGCCACCGAGCCGACCTCGTACCGTCCGGGCCTGGGCAGCTCGTCCTCGAAGCGATAGCCGGGACCGCCGCGTCCCGTCCCGGTGGGGTCGCCGCCCTGGCACACGAAGCCCTTGATGATCCGGTGGAAGATGACGCCGTCGAAGTAGTGGTAGTTGGCGAGGAACACGAAGTTGTTCACGGTCTTCGGCGCGGCGGCGGCGTCGAGGGCGATCACCACGGTGCCGAGACTCGTCTCCACCGTGGCCGTGTAGCGCTTGGACGGGTCGATGCCCATCTCCGGCTCGCTGGAGAACTGGCGGGTCTGCGGCGACGAACCGTCGGCGGCGGGGAAGGGATGGGGCATGGCGGCCACCCTATCGACGCCTCCCCCTCCCGTTTCACGCTGGTTTGACCACGCCAGGCGTGGTTCAGCGAGCGTGAAACGCCAGGCGGGGCGGGGGGCCACCCGGGTCAGCTGGTCCCCGTGCGGGTGGCGTAATCCGTGATCTGGGCGTCGGCCTTCTGGGCGGCGGCGTCGAGCGACGCCTTGACGTCGGCTCCGGTGAAGATGGCCTGCATGGCCTCCGACGTGGCTTGGCGCACCTCGTTCTGCGGGCCGAGCACAGGCCCGGCCGTGGCGGGCGTGACGGCCCCGCTGATCAGCTGCTGATAGGCGACCGCGAACCGAGGGTCGCTGGCGTAGAGGTCCTTGATCGGCGCCTGGTCGAGCGACGACTTTCGGATCGGCACGTACCCGGTATCGGCGGCCCACTGGGCCTGGGCCGGCGCGCTCGTCAGGTACTTCACGTAGTCCCACGTGGCGGCGGTCTCGGCGTCGGACTTGCCCTTCACGATCCACAGGGCGGCCCCGCCGACCAGCAAGCCTCCGTTCCCGGGCGGCGCCGGCATCGGGCCGATGCCGAGGTCTTCGGGACGGAACGACGCGAACGTGCCGGCGTTCAGCACGTTGATCACGCTGGAGAGCGCCGCCGACGTGTGGTTCGTCATCGCCGCCGGCTGGTCCGGGTCGACCAGCTTCAGCAAGTCGGCGGTGCCGTCGGGGTTCTGACCGACGCTTACGGCAAGTCCGTCGGCGACGAGCTTCTGGATGGCCGTCAGCTGCTGGACGGTGGCGTCGTCGTTGAACACCACCTTGGTGGCCCGCGCTTGGCGCCCGTTCTGGTTGTCGGCGTAGAGCAGGTCGGACTTCGCCCGGTACTGCTCGATGTACCACGACCCGCCGGCGCCACCACCGGTGTCGAAGGCGATCCCGAACTTCGCCGCCCCCGAGGCCACGATCTTCTGCGCCGCGTCACGCAGCTCGTCGAGCGTGGCCGGCGGCTTGTCCGGATCGAGCCCGGCCGTCCGGAAGGCGGCCTTGTTGTAGTACAGGACCGGCATCGACAGGTTGAACGGCATGCCCTGCAGGGCGCCCTGGATCGTGTAGTAGCTGATGGCCCGGTCGGCGTAGTCGGACAGGTCGTAGCGCTCCTCGTTGACGCACGACTGGACGGGCACGATCGTCTTCGAGTCGGCGAGGAGCTGCAGGTTCGTGTCGGCCATCTGGGCCAGATTCGGCCGGTTGTCCACCGACGCCGTGCGGTACTTGGCGAGGATGTCGTCGGTGCCCTGCTGGTCGACGAGGTTCACCTTCACCTTGGACTGGCTGGCGTTGTAGGCATCGGTGAGCTTCTGGAGGGCCGGACCGAGCTGGCCGCCGCTGGCGTACCAGAACGTGACCGTGACCGGCGCCGACGCCGACGCCAGCGCATCGACGTGACACTCCGGCAGCTTGGCCGCCGCGGTCGTGGTGGCGCCCTGGGTCGTCGCGGCGCCGGACGACGTCGGCCCGGAGCCGGCGGTGGTCGAAGGACTGCTTGACGAGCCGCCCGAGCTGCACGCCGCGACCAGCAGCGCTCCGGCGACGAGGACGAGCCCGCTGCGGTTCACCTGAAACACCTCACAGGTCAGCCCTTCACTGCGCCGGCAGTGAGACCCCGGATCAGCTGGCGCTGGAAGAGCACGAGGACGACGAAGATCGGTACGGCGGCGATGACCGTACCCGCCATGATGAGGTTCAGCTTGTCGAGAGTGGCCGACTGCAGCGCCTTGAGGCCGATCTGCACGGTTCGGTAGTCCTCGGTGTTCGTGACCCGCTGCGGCCACAGGTACTGGTTCCAGGCCGCCAGGAACGAGAAGAGGGCCAGAGCGCCGATGGCCGGCCGGGCCACCGGCACGGCCACGCCGGTCATGAACCGCCAGTGGCCGAGGCCGTCCAGGGCCGCCGCTTCCCGCAGCTCGACCGGCACGGTCAGGAACACCTGGCGCAGAAGGAAGGTGCCGAAGGCGGTGGCCAGGAACGGGACGATCAGCGCCTGGTAGCTGTCGATCCAGTGCAGGTCCTGGATGGTCTCGACGTTCACCAGCACCGTCACTTCGGCCGGCACCATCAGCGTCGCCAGGAACACGACGAACAGCGTCCGCCGGAGCGGGAAGCGGAGGAAGGCGAAGGCGTACCCGGCCAGCACGGCCAGCGCGACCTGCCCGACGGTGATGGCGATCGACACGATGGCGCTGTTCAACAGGTAGCGGCCGAGGTGGCCGGTGCGCCACGCTTCCCGGATCGTGTCGAGGGTCAGGTCGACGGGCAGCAGCGAGCGCGGGTAGTCGAGGAGCTCGGCCCCCGGCTTGAGGGCACCCATCAACGTGGCCCAGATGGGGAACACGACCAGCACCGCCACCACGACGAGCACCACGTAGCGGCCCACGAGCCGGGCGCGGCGCGCCGACCTAGCTGACATAGTGCGCCCGCCGTTCGAGGAGGGTGAACTGGACCAGGCTCAGGACCAGCAGGAGGCCGAACAGCAGCACGGCGGTGGCCGCCTGGACGCCCGGGTTGCCGGCGATGGTCGAGGACTTCCCGTAGATGGAGTACACGAGCACGCGGGTCGAGTCGCCCGGCCCGCCTTCGGTGAGGATGTCGATCTGGCCGTAGGCCTGGAAGGCGCCGATCGTCAGCACCACGGTGGCGAACAGGAGGGTGGGCGACAGCATCGGCAGCGTGACGTCGGTGAAGCGCCGCCAGCCGCCGGCGCCGTCGAGCTCAGCGCTCTCGTAGAGCTCTTCGGGAATGCTCTGGACGCCGGCCGTCACGACGATGAAGGTGAACCCGAGGTTGGCCCACAACGAGGTGATGCTCACGGCGACCAACGCCCACGTCGGGCTGTTCAGCACGCCGGGGTTCTTCAAGGCGTCGAAGGGCAGGATCCGGGTGAGGATCCCGATGGACGGGTTGAACAGCACCAGCCACATGAGCGAGGCGACCGCGATCGACGTCGCCACCGTCGAGGAGAAGACGGTGCGGAAGATGCCGACGCCGCGGAGGGCCTTGTTGGCCAGGACGGCCATGCCGACGCCCAGGACCAGGCCGAGGGGCACGATGAGCAGCACGAACTGCACGGTGGTCCAGAGCGAGTGGCGGAAATCTTCGGACGTGGCGACGTCCGTGTACTGGCTGAAGCCGACGTACACCTGGTTGCCGCCGAAGAAGTCGTTCTGGTGCAGGCCGAGATAGATGGTGCGCCCCAGCGGATAGAAGACGAAGACGCCGAACAGGATGAGCGACGGCGCCAGCATCAGCAGCGCCAACAGGCCCTCGGTGAGTCGGTTGCGACTCACTGGTGCATGACCCAATCGTGGGCACGGGCCTGGCGCGTGACATGGAGCTCGCTTCGCTCGTTCATGGCTCGAGCCTGACGCCCGTGGCGGCGTCGAAGCGGTGGCGGTGTCCGGCAAGCGCACCGAGGCGCACGTCGGTGCCCTCGGGTGGCACCGACACGTGGGCCGGCACGCGCACCACGATCGTCGTGCCGTCGTCCAGCGTGGTCGTGACGTGCCGCTCGTGGCCCAGCGCCTCGACCAGCGTGACTCGGGCCCACAGGGAGCCGTCCGTGTCGATGGTGACGTGCTCGGGCCGCACGCCGACGATCGCGTCGCCGTCGTCAAGGGTGTGGGGCGGGAACAAGTCCATCGGAGGCGTGCCGATGAAACGAGCCACGAACGTGTTGGCCGGCCGGTCGTACACCTCCTGCGGAGGGCCCATCTGTTGGAGGACACCGGCGTCCATGATGGCGACGCGGGTCCCCATCGTCATGGCCTCGACCTGGTCGTGGGTGACGTAGAGGATCGTCGCCCCCAGCCGGTGGTGAAGGCCGATGAGCTCGGCGCGGGTCTCGCCTCGCAGCTTGGCGTCGAGGTTCGACAGCGGCTCGTCCATCAAGAACACCTCGGGCTGGCGCACGATCGCGCGCGCCAGCGCGACCCGTTGGCGCTGGCCCCCCGAGAGTTGCCCCGGCTTGCGCTTGAAGAAGGGAGTCAACTCGAGCATCTCGGCGGCCCGGTCGACCTGAGCGGCCCGCTCCTGCTTGGGCACGCCTCGTGTCTTGAGTGGGAATTCGATGTTCTCGAACACCGTCTTGTGCGGGTACAGCGCGTAGCTCTGGAACACCATCGCCACGTCCCGCTCCTTGGGCGCCACGTCGTCGACGACCTTGTTGCCGATGGAGACGTGTCCCGACGTGGGCCGCTCCAACCCGGCCACCATCCGCAGCACCGTGGACTTCCCGCAGCCCGATGGTCCCAGCAGCACGAGGAACTCGCGGTCAGCCACCTCGAGCGAGAGGTCCGAGACCGCCGTGACGTCGTCGAAGCGCTTGGTCACATGGTCGAGGAGCACGCCGCTCATCGAGCGCGAAGGGTAGGCG
>JBKOXV010000111.1:0-9972 GCA_046725105.1 bacterium
GGCCTGGGACGACCTCGACCGCGTCGTGGACGCCGACCACCTCACCACGCTGTGGATCCCGTCGCCCGACGCACCCGTAGGTCGGGAGCTGGTGCGCTTCCACGAGCTCGTGCGCACGCTGCGGGAACGGTGCCCGTGGGACCGCGAGCAGACCCACCGCTCGCTCACCAGCCACGTGATCGAAGAGACCTACGAGGTCGTCGACGCCATCGAGTCAGGCGACGACGACCACCTCGCCGAGGAGCTCGGCGACCTCCTGTTCCAGGTCGAGTTCCACGCCGTCATCGCCGAGCAGGAGGGTCGGTTCACGATGGCCGACGTGGCGCGGGGCATCCACGACAAGCTCGTGCGGCGTCACCCGCACGTGTTCGGCAGCGTCGATGCCGACGACGCCGAGCAGGTGCTCACCAACTGGGAGGCCATCAAGCGGGCCGAGAAGGGGCGCACGTCGCTGTTCGACGGCATCCCCGGCGGCCTGCCGGCGCTCGCCTACGCCGCCAAGGTGCAACGCAAGGCGGCCTCCGTGGGCTTCGACTGGGACAGCGTCGACGGCGCCCTGCCCAAGATCGCCGAGGAGGCCGCCGAACTGACGGCCGTGGCCGCCACGGACGGTACGAGCGCCGCCGAAGAGCTCGGTGACCTGCTGTTCGCCGTGGTTAACGTGGCCCGGCACCTGCGCATCGACCCCGAGGCGGCGCTCCGGGCGGCGACCGTGAAGTTCCGGATCCGCTTCGAGGCCGTTGAGGCGCGGGCCGCCGAGCGGGGTCAGTCGCTCGACACCCTCGACCTCGCCGGCCTCGACGCCTTGTGGGACGAGGTGAAGGGGGCCGAGGGCGTCAACCGGCCAGCGTGATGACGCCGAAGTCGGCGCCGTCGGGGTCGGCGACGACGGCGAAGCGCCCGACCGGCAGGTCGTTAGGCGGTTGGAGGACCGAGCCACCGAGCTCGGTGACCTTGGCGGCGGTGGCGTCGCAGTCGGCGACCGAGAAGCTCACGTTCCAGCGCGCCGGCCCCTCCCGCGCCATCATGCCGGCGACCTGGTTGCCGCCCAGCATGAACAGCGTGTACTCGAAGCCGCCCATGTCCATCGTGGTCGGCTGCCAGTTGAACACGCGCTCGTAGAAGTTCGACGCGGCATGGGTGTCGGAGCAGACGAGCTCGTTCCAGCAGAGCGCGCCGGGCTCGTTCACCAGTTCGGCGCCGATGTGCTCCTTGGGCTCCCAGACCGACAGCGAGGCCCCGACCGGATCGGCGAAGATCGCCATGCGCCCGGCCTCCATCACGTCCATCGACGGCATGAGCACCTTGCCGCCGTCGGCCTCGACCCGGGCCAGCGTGCCCTCGGCGTCGGACACGCTGACATAGGTGGTCCAGTAGGGCGGCTGGCTCTGGTCCATCTGCGGACCGATGCCGGCGACGCGCTTGCCCCCCACGGTGAACATGCCGTAGCCGCCGGTCTCCTCCACCGGGCCGGCCGGCTCGAAGGTCCAGCCGAACAGGCTGCTGTAGAAGGCGACCGCTTTGTCGATGTCCGGAACACCGATGTCGACCCACGAGGGCGTGCCGGGCTCGTACTTGGTCATTACGGGCATGGCCGGAATGTACCCCGGTTTCACGCTTCCCTGACCACGCCTGGCGTGGTTGAACAAGCGTGAAACGGAAGGGGGATGCCCCGACGCGGCGGGTCGGCGCCGGTACCTTGTCGCCGGATGAGTGAGATCGCCGTCATCGCGGCGCGTGAGGTGCTGGACTCGCGGGGCAACCCCACCGTCGAGGTCGAGGTTTTGCTCGACAGCGGCGCCCGGGGTCACGCCATCGTGCCGTCGGGCGCGTCGACGGGCGAGTACGAAGCGGTCGAGCTGCGCGACGGCGGCGACCGCTACGCGGGCAAGGGGGTGCTCGACGCCGTCGGCCACGTGAACGGGGAGATCTCCGCCGCCATCGAGGGCCTCGACGCCCTCGACCAGCGTGCCGTCGACACCGCCCTCGTCACCCTCGACGGCACCGACAACAAGGCCCGGCTCGGCGCCAACGCCATCCTGGGCGTGTCGCTGGCGGTGGCCCACGCCGCCGCCGCCGAGCTCGAGACCCCGTTGTACCGGTACGTCGGCGGCGTCAACGCCCACGTACTGCCGGTCCCGATGATGAACGTGGTGAACGGCGGCGTCCACGCCGACAACAACATTGACCTGCAGGAGTTCATGGTCATGCCGGTCGGGGCGCCGAGCTACCGGGAGGCGCTGCGCTGGGGCGTCGAGACGTACCACACCCTCAGGAAGGTGCTGCACGATCGGGGGCTCTCCACCGCCGTCGGCGACGAGGGCGGGTTCGCCCCGAACCTGGCCTCGAACGAGGATGCCATCCGGGTCCTGGTCGAGGCCATCGAGACGGCCGGTTACACGCCGGGCGAGCAGATCGCCATCGCCCTCGACCCCGCCACCTCCGAGCTCTACCGCGACAACGCCTACCACCTCGCCGGCGAGGGCAAGGTGCTCTCGAGCGACGATTTCGTCGCCTACTGGCAGCGCCTGGTCGACACGTATCCGATCGTGTCCATCGAGGACGGCATGGCCGAGAACGACTGGGACGGATGGGCCGCCCTCACCAAGGCCATCGGGTCGCGCGTGCAGCTTGTGGGCGACGACCTGTTCGTCACCAACGTCGAGCGGCTGGAGACCGGGATCGGTCGCGGCGTCGCGAACAGCGTGCTGGTGAAGGTCAACCAGATCGGCACCCTCACCGAGACGCTGGAGACGGTGGAGATGGCCACCCGGCACGCCTACACGAGCGTGATGTCGCACCGCTCGGGCGAGACCGAGGACACCACCATCGCCGACCTCGCCGTCGCCACGAACTGCGGGCAGATCAAGACGGGCGCGCCGGCGCGCTCCGACCGGGTGGCGAAGTACAACCGGCTGCTGCGCATCGAGGCCGACCTCGACGAGGGCGCCGCCTACCGGGGCCGGAGCGCCCTGGCCCGGGGGACCCGGTGAAACTCCCCCTGCCACGACGGAGGAAGGAGCCCGAGGCGTTGCGGCGGCTGCGCGCCCTCGACGAGGACGAGGTCCTCGACGCGGCCGCCGCCGACGGCCGCCCGGCCCATCCCAACAGGCGCCGCCGGATCGTGCTCGCCATCTGGACCACGGCCGTGGTGATCGTGGCGGGGCTCCTCCTGCTCCTGGTGCTGCCCACCCGGGCCTGGCTCAGCCAGCGCAGCGCCATCGCCAGCGCCGAGCACCGCCTGGCCGTCCTGCAGGCCGAGAACGCCAAGCTGTCGGCGCGGGTGGCCGCCCTCCAGACCCCCGAGGAGGTGGAGCGGGTGGCGCGTGAGCAGTACAACCTGGCCCATCCGGGCGAGAAGGTCCTCTCGGTGCTGCCGGCCCCGGCCCTCACCAACCTGCCCAGCGGCTGGCCGTTCTCCCTGGTCAACGAGATCATCGCGGCGCGCTCGGCGCCCCCGGCCACCTCGCCTCCCACATCCGGATAACCCCGAACCGCGCCGCCCCCAGCGCCCGTAGAGGGGGATGTGGAACACGCCTTGGATCGCCACGCCTCCGAGTGGGACGTCAACAGCCCGATCACCACCATCTTCGACTTCGACTACACGAGCGGCCGGGACCAGCTCCTTCGCCTCTACGACAAGGGCACCCGTCGCCAGTGGGTGGGCAACGAGCGCATCGACTGGTCGCTCGACGTCGATCCTGCCAAGCCGGTCGGCATGCCGGACGAGACGATCCCCATCTTCGGCACGCAGTGGTGGGAGAAGATGAGCCGGGCCGAGAAGGACGAGGTCCATCGCCACATCGAGGCGTGGCGCTTCTCGCAGTTCATGCACGGAGAGCAGGGCGCCCTCGTCTGCACCGCCAAGATCGTGCAGACGGTGCCCGACATCGACTCGAAGTTCTACGCCGCCACCCAGGTGATCGACGAGGCCCGCCACGTCGAGGTGTACAGCCGCTACCTGCACGAGAAGGTGCAGCTCGTCTACCCGCTCAACCCCAACCTGCAGTCGCTGCTCAGCGACGTGATCACCGACAGCCGATGGGACATGACCTACCTCGGCATGCAGGTCCTAGTCGAGGGCCTGGCCCTGGCTGCCTTCGGGTTCATCCGCAACATGGCGGCCGAGCCGCTGGCCCGGGCCATCAACGCCTACGTGATGCAGGACGAGGCCCGCCACGTTATGTTCGGGCGGCTCGCCCTGCGCGATTACTACCCGCAGCTCACCCAGGCCGAGCGCGACGATCGTGAGGAGTTCTGCGTCGACGCCTGCTACCGCATGCGCGACCGCTTCCTGGCCGAGGAGGTCTGGAGCCAGCTCGGCCTGCCGACGGCCGTGCACGAGTACGTCGCCAACAGCGAGTCGCAGCGACAGTTCCGCGGCTTCCTGTTCCTGCGCATCGTGCCGATCCTGAAGGAGATCGGCCTGTGGGGGCCGAAGATCCAGAAGGCGTTCACCGACATGGGCGTCATCGGCTTCGCCGACGCCGACATCGACGCCGCCATGGCGGAGGACGAGTCGATGGCCGAGGAGATGGACGCGCGCATGGGGCACGTGACGATGGTGGCCACCTCCGACGCCTAGCCGCGTAGTCGTCCTCGATGTGACGGAAATCCACCACAGGGGTGGAAAACCGTCACGTCGACCGGGTGATGCCGCGGCTGGTGCTGTACTGGGGCGATGGGGATCGCCGACTTGGTCAGTCGGGCCCTCGGCCCCGAGGTGCCCGTCAGCGTCCGTGCGTACGACGGCAGCGAGGCGGGACCACCCAACGCCGTCGCCACCCTCGTCATCAACCGGCCCGAAGCCCTGCAACGCTTCGTGACGGCCCCCGGCGAGCTGGGGCTGGGGCGGGCCTACGTCGCCGGCGACCTCGACGCCGAGGGCGACCTCCTCGGCGCCCTGGCCGCTATCGCCGACCATCTCCCGACGCCGGACAAGACGGTGCTCGCCGAGATGGTGAAGGTGCTCGGCCCGAGCCATCTGCGCCCGCTGCCGCCCCCGCCCGAGGAGGCGCACCTGCGGGGCCTGCGCCACTCGAAGGCCCGCGACGCCCAGGCCATCGCCCATCACTACGACGTCTCGAACGACTTCTACCGGATCGTGCTCGGGCCGTCGATGACGTACTCCTGCGGCGTCTGGCCCACACCCGACGTCGGCCTCGAGGCGGCCCAGGCCAACAAGCACGAGCTCGTGTCCGTCAAGCTCGGGCTCGGGACCGGCATGCGGCTACTCGACGTCGGCTGCGGGTGGGGCGGCATGGTGCTGCACGCCGCCGCCCAGCACGGCGTCCGGGCGGTGGGCGTCACCATCTCCGAGCGCCAGGCCGAGCTGGCCCGCAAGCGGGTCGCCGACGCCGGCCTCACCGACCTTGTCGAGATCCGCCTCCAGGACTACCGCGACGTCGACGACGGCCCGTACGACGCCATCAGCTCCATCGGCATGTTCGAGCACGTCGGCTTCAGGCAGCTCCACGCTTACTTCGGCCGCTTGTTCCAGCTGCTGCGGCCGGAGGGCCGGCTGCTGAACCACGCCATCGGCCGCCCGGCCACGTCGCGCGACCGCTTCCCCTTCCGCGTCCCGCCGGCGCCGTGGCAGAAGCGCACCTTCATCGACCGGTTCGTCTTCCCCGACGGCGAGCTGCACGAGGTCGGCACCATCGTGTCGGCCATGCAACAGGACGGCTTCGAGGTGCGCCACCTCGAGAGCCTGCGCGAGCACTACGCCCTCACTCTGCGGGCCTGGGTGGCCAACCTGGCGGGCGAGTGGGACCAAGCGGTCGGCCTCGCCAGCGAGGGACGGGCGCGGGTGTGGCGCCTGTACATGGCGGCGTCGGCCGTCGGGTTCGAGGCGGGACGGATCCAGGTGCACCAGGTGCTCGGCGTGAAGCCCGCCGGAGGATCCAGCGGGTTGCCGTTGCGACCGCGCTTCGAGCTGCCCACCACTCCGGCGTAATGTCCGCCCGGCGTCGGGCAGAATGCGGTGTAGGACCAGCGAGCTGACGGGGGTTGATTCGTGAGGATCTCGGTCACGGTGAACGGCAAGACCTACGAGCACGATGTGGAGCCCCGCACGTTGCTCGTCCACTACATCAGGGACACGGTGGGCCTCACCGGCACGAACATCGGCTGTGACACGTCGTCGTGCGGGGCGTGCACCCTCCACGTGGACGGCGAGTCGGTGAAGAGCTGCACCATGCTCGCCGTCCAGGCCGACGGCACGGACATCCTCACCATCGAGGGCCTGGCGCAGGACGGCCAGCTGCACCCGATGCAGGAGGCGTTCCGGCAGAACCACGGCCTGCAGTGCGGCTATTGCACGCCGGGAATGGTGATGGCGGCGGTGGGCCTGCTCAAGGAGAACCCCCACCCCACCGAGGCCGAGGTGCGGGAAGGCCTCGAAGGCAACCTGTGCCGCTGCACCGGCTACCACAACATCGTGAAGTCCGTGCTGGCCGCCGCCGACGCGGGCCCGCCCGCATGACCACCGTCGCCGACCCCGCACCGTCACGCGTGCTCGGTACCCGGGTGCTCCGCAAGGAGGACCCGGCCCTGCTCACCGGCGAGGCCCGCTTCACCGACGACCTCGTCATCCCCGGCGCCCTCCACCTGGCCGTGCTGCGCAGCCCATACGCCCACGCCCGCATCACCAGCATCGACGTCAGCCCGGCCCTGGCGCTGCCGGGCATCGTGGCCGCCTACACCGGCGCCGACCTGCGCGACCTGTGGGGCGCCCCGATGCCGTGCGCCTGGCCCGTGACGCCGGACATGAAGAACCCGCCGCACTACCCCGTCACGGTCGACAAGGCACGGTACGTGGGCGACGGCGTGGCCGTGGTGCTGGCCGAGTCCGATGCCGATGCCCGGGACGCCCTCGAGGCCATCCAGGTCGACTACGAGCCGCTGGCCGCCGTCGTCGACCTCGAGGACGCCCTGTCCGACCGCGTGCTCGTCCACGACGACATCGGCACCAACACCTCGTACACCTGGACCCTCGACATCGGGGGCGACGCTGTCGACCGCGCCTTCGTCGACGCCGCTCACACCGTGAAGGAGCGCTACGTCCAGCAGCGCCTCATCCCGATGGCAATGGAGCCGCGGGCATGCGCCGCCGTGCCGCAGCCCTTCGGCGGCGACATGACGCTCTACTCGGCGACGCAGATCCCCCACATCCTGAAGATCATGGTGGCCCTGACGCTGGGCATCCCCGAGCACAACATGCGTGTCGTGGCGCCCAGCGTTGGCGGCGGGTTCGGGTCGAAGCTGAACGTCTACGCCGAGGAGCTCTTGTGCGTGGCCCTCGCCCGCAGGCACAGCACCCCGGTGCGGTGGGTGGAGGAGCGCACCGAAGGCGCCCAGGCCACCATCCAAGGCCGGGGTCAGATCCAGGAGATCGAGCTGGCCGCCGACGCCGAGGGCAAGGTCACCGCCGTACGGGTGCACCTCGTCGCTGACATGGGCGCCTACCTTCAGCTGGTCACGCCGGGCATCCCGCTCCTCGGCGCCTTCCTGTATGGCGGCGTGTACGACCTGCCCTCGGCGTACTCGTTCTCGTGCACGTCGCTGTTCACCACGATGACGCCCACGGACGCCTACCGCGGCGCCGGACGGCCCGAGGCCACCTACGCCATCGAGCGGGGGATGGAGGCGTTGGCCGCCAAGATCGGAATCGACCCGTTCGAGCTGCGCAAGCGCAACTACATCGGCGCCGACAAGTACCCGTACACGGCGATGACGGGGCTGGTCTATGACTCCGGCAACCACCTCGGTGCAGCGGAGAAGGCCACCCAGCTGGCCGACTACGAGGGCGTGCGGGCCGAGCAGGCCGAGCGGCGGGCCGCCGGCGACGCCAAGCACCTCGGCATCGGCATCTCGTCGTACTTCGAGATGTGCGGGCTGGCGCCGTCCCGGGTGCTGGCGTCGCTGAACTACGGCGCCGGCGGCTGGGAGACGGCCACAGTGCGGGTCCTGCCCACCAGCAAGGTGCAGGTCGTCACCGGCTCGTCGCCGCATGGCCAGGGCCACGAGACGTCGTGGTCGATGATCGTGGCCGAGAAGTTGGGCGTGCCGGTCGACGACGTCGACGTGCTCCATTCCGACACCGCCATCTCACCGATCGGGCTCGACACGTACGGGTCGCGCTCGCTCGCCGTCGGCGGCATCGCCGTCGCCATGGCGTGCGACCGCGTCCTCGACAAGGCCCGCCACATCGCCGCCCACCACCTCGAAGCGGCCCACGACGACCTCGACTTCGCCGCCGGCAGCTTCGGCGTGAAGGGCACGCCGGAGAAGGCGCTGCCGCTCGCGGCGATCGCCTTCCAGGCCTTCACCGGTCACAACCTGCCCGAAGGCATGGAGCCGAACCTCGAGGCGTCGGTCACCTACGACCCACCCAACTTCTCGTGGCCGTTCGGCACCCACGTCTGCGTGGTGGAGGTCGACGAGGAGACGGGCGGAGTCGACGTGTTGAAGTACGTCGCCGTCGACGACTGCGGCAACCAGGTCAACCCGCTCATCGTCGAAGGCCAGATCCACGGGGGCGTCATCCAGGGTCTGGCCCAGGCGCTCTACGAGGAGGCCGTCTACGACGCCGACGGCAACCTGCGCACGTCGTCGTTGGCCGACTACCTCGTGCCGGCGGCATCCGACGTGCCGCCGATCACCACGGACCAGACCGTTACGCCGTCGCCCACCAACCAACTCGGCGTGAAGGGCATCGGAGAGGCCGGCACGATCGGCGCCGCCCCCGCCGTCATCAACGCCATCGTCGACGCCCTGTCGGACCTGGGCGTCACCGACGTCGCCATGCCCGCCTCGCCCCAGCGGGTGTGGGCGGCCATCCAAGCAGCCAAGGGAGGCGCGAAGTGATCCCGGCCAAGTTCGACTACGTCCGCGCCGGCTCCGCCGACGAAGCGGTGTCGCTCATCGCCGAACACGGCGAGGACGCCAAGTTCCTCGCCGGCGGCCACAGCTTGCTGCCGCTGATGAAGTTACGGCTGGCCCAGCCGTCGGTGCTGGTCGACATCGGCCGCATCACCGACCTGTCCTACATCCGTGACGCCGGCGATCACGTGGCCGTCGGCGCCCTCACCCGCCACCGCGACATCGAGACGTCGGATCTGCTGAAGCAGCAGGTCCCCATCCTGCCCGTGGCGGCGTCGCACGTCGGCGATCCCCAGGTCCGCCACCGCGGCACCATCGGCGGGTCGACAGCCCACTCGGACCCGGCGTCCGATCTGCCCGCCACCCTGCTGGCCCTGCGGGCGTCGTTCGTCGCCCGAGGGCCCGGCGGCGAGCGCGTGATCGAGGCCGGCGACTTCTTCACCGGCTTCCTGGAGTCATCGCTGGCACCCGACGAGCTGCTCACGGAGATCCGGGTGCCGAAGTCGCCCGGGTCGGCGTGGGGGTTCCAGAAGTTCAACCGGCGGGCCCAGGACTGGGCCATCGTCGGCGTGGCGGCGGCCCGGACGAACGGCACCGGGGGCATCGCCCTCGTGAACATGGGGCCGACGCCGATCTTCGCCGCCCAGGCCACGGCGGCGTGGCTCGGCGGGGCGTCGCCGGCCGAGGCGGCCGAGCTGGCCACCGCCGAGGCGTCGCCGTCAGCCGACCTCAACGCCTCGGTGGAGTACCGCAACCATCTGGCCAAGGTGCTCACCCGCCGGGCGTTGGAGGCGGCAGCGGGCTGAGGCGCAAACGGAGGGTCTCAGGTCCGCACGCCCCGCTGGCGCAGCCCGTCGAGCAGCGTGCGGAGGTTGGCGAGAAAGCGTTCCTGGTCGGCCGGCTTCAGGCCGTCGAAGAGGGCCGCCAGCTCCTTGATGCGCGGCTCGAGCAGCTCGTCGGCGGTGCGGAACCCGGCGTCGGTGAGCTCCACCAACACCGCCCGCCGGTCGGTGGGGTGGGCCCGTCGCGCGACGAGGCCCTCCTCTTCCATCGTGTCGACGAGTGCCGTCATGTTGCGCGGCGTGAGGC
>JBKOXV010000303.1:0-7488 GCA_046725105.1 bacterium
GCCGGCGGCGACAACGAGATGGACTTCACGGTCCCCGGCAGCGACTCGGCCGAGGCGGTCGAGTTGCTGCAGGACCGCTTCCCGGAGTTCGCCGGGGGCACGGTCGACGTGGTGTACACCTCCGACGGCGGAGTCACCGGCCCAGACGTGGCCCAGCGGGTCGACCGGCTCGTCGCCGACCTCGGCGAGGTGCCGAACGTCGTGGCGGCTGAGCCCGGTCCGGTGTCGCCCGACGGCTCGACCGGCGTCGTGCAGGTCCGCTTCGACGTGGCGAACGAGCGGCTGCCCACCACGTCCGTCGAACGGGTCATGGACCTCGCCGGCGAGGCCGAGGGCGACGGCCTGCGCGCGGAGCTCGGCGGCTACCCGATCGAGAAGGTCGAGCGGCAGGAGGCGGGCTCCGAGTCGGTCGGGTTGCTGGCCGCCCTTGTGATCCTGCTCGTGGCGTTCGGCTCGGCCCTGGCCGCCGGCCTGCCCCTCCTGATCGCCGGCTTCGGCCTCGGGGTCGCGCTGGGGGGCGTGTGGCTGATGGCGAACGTGCTCGACATGCCGGACTTCGGTGTCCAGATCGCCACGATGATCGGGATCGGCGTCGGCATCGACTACGCCCTGTTCATCGTGACCCGCTACCGGTCGGCGCTGGCCGAGGGGCGCGAGCCGCGGGAGGCGGTGCTGCTCGCTGGCGGCACCGCCGGCCGGGCCGTCGTCTTCGCGGGCTCGACCGTGGTGGTGTCGATCTTCGGCTTGATGCTGATGGGCCGCGACTACCTGTGGGGCGTCGCCCTGGCGACCTCCCTCGCGGTCACGACGGTGGTGCTCGCCTCAGTCACCGTGCTGCCCGCCCTGCTCGGCTTCGCCGGCCGCAGCATCGACCGGTTCCGCCTGCCGTGGTTCCGCCACGACGTCGACGGGCGCCGCACGCTGTCGTGGCGGTGGAGCCGGGTGATGCAGCGGCGACCGCTCGTGGCCGGTCTCGCCGCCCTCGTCGTGCTGCTGGTGCTCGCCGCCCCGGCGACCGGCATGCGCTTCGGCATGCCCGACGCCGGGAACGGCCCCACCGAGCTGACCAGCCGCCGGGCCTACGACCTCATCAGCGAGGGCTTCGGGCCTGGCGCCAACGGCCCGTTCGTCGTGGCGGTCGACCTGGCCGGTGCGGGCGACGCGGCCACTGCCTCCGACGCCGTCGAGCGGCTGGCGGCCGATCTCGCCGCCACCGACGGGGTGGCGACGGTCGTCCCGCCCGTGCTGAACGACCGCGGCGACGCGGCGGTCATCTCGGTCGTGCCAACCACAGGGCCGCAGGACGAGGCCACCGAGGATCTCGTGCACACGCTGCGCGACGACGTCATCCCGGCGGCGGTGGCCGGCACCGGCGTCGAGGCGTCGGTGGGCGGCACCACCGCGGCCTACATCGACGACAGCGAGCAGACGGCCAGCCGGCTGCCCTTGATCATCGGGGGCGTGGTCCTGCTGTCGTTCGTCCTGCTCATGTCGGTGTTCCGCTCGCTCGCCGTGGCCGTCAAGGCGGCGGTCATGAACCTGTTGTCGATCGGCGCGGCCTACGGCGTCATGGCGCTGGCCGCCGGTGGCGGCTGGGTCGGCGGGCTCGTCGGCATCGAGGACGCCACGCCCGTGCCGGCTTGGCTGCCCATGATGATGTTCGCCGTCCTTTTCGGCCTGTCGATGGACTACGAGGTGTTCCTCCTGTCCCGGGTGCGCGAGGAGTACGTGCGGACCCGGGACAACCGCCGTGCCGTGGCCGACGGGCTGGCGAGCACCGCCCGGCTGATCACCGCGGCGGCGGCCATCATGGTGACGGTGTTCGGCGCCTTCGTGATGGAGGACGCCGTGTTCCTCAAGCTGGCCGGCATCGGGCTGGCGACCGCGGTGTTCGTCGACGCCACACTGGTGCGCCTGGTGCTGGTGCCGGCGACGATGGAACTGCTCGGCGACCGCAACTGGTGGCTGCCCCGGTGGCTCGACCGGCTGCTACCCCCACGTCGACGTCGAGGGCGAGCCGGCGATCCCCGTCCCCGCGTCCGTCGCCACCGACAGCGATCGAGATTCCGTTCTCGTGCCCTAGGCCGGCCAATGAAGGTGCAGCTATTCGGTGCGGAGCACCTCGGCCGTTCGTAGGCGGGCGGCCCCCCGAGCCGGCCACAGCGCCATCACGCCGAGCACGACGAGGGCGACGGGCACCGTGACGAGCAGCGCCAACCCGGCGAGCGGCCCGATGTAGACGAACGACAGCGAGTCGGCCAGGACGTGCCAAACCTGCCGCCCGACGACGACTCCGAGTGGGATGCCGATCGCCAGGGCGACCACGCCGATGATGGCGGCCTGCCAGGTGACGCAGGCGGCCGCCTGGCGCGGCGTGAGGCCGAGGGCCCGCAGCACCGCCAGGTCGTGGGACCGGGAGCGGGCCCCCGTCAGCAGGGCGTGGGCGACGGCCCCGACCGCCAGGAGCACGAGGAAGGCGGCGAGCAGCAGTGGCAGGCTCCGCACGTTGCTCAGGTTCGTCACGTCCGGGGGGACGATCGGCAGCTCGGCGGCGATGCCGTGGGCGGCGAGGTCCGCTTGTACCGCCTCGACCGGCGCGTCCGGCCGCAGCCGGAGAAAGATGACGTCGTCGCGTTCACCCGTGCAGCACACGGTGCCCGTCGCGCTGTCGAGGCCCTTGGGTGTCAGCCACGCGCCCTCGTCGAACGACGTGTGTGGCGTCTGCGCCAACAGGGCGATGCCGACGACCGTCATGGTGCGTGACGACGGTCCGACGGTCAGCCTGTCGCTGATTCCAACGCCGAGGCGCTCTGCGCTCTTCGGACCGAGTGCCAATTCGTCGTCACCCTCCGGAGGGCGACCGCTCAGGGTTACGAATCGCATCGAGCCACGGAGGCTCTCGAGCGAGTACAGCGGCACGTCCTTGCCCTGCACGACGGCGGCGAACCGAGACCGCAACCCTGACGCTGTGATGTCGGGGTTCGCGTTGACGAGGCCGGTCGCCGTGGCGGCGTCGATGGCGTTGTCGGCCGCGGTTGCTTCGAGGTCCCACGTGCGGCCCACCCGCTCCGGGTGATGCAGCGCGTCGTCGATGCCGCCGACGAGCGTCACGGCGCCGACGATGCCCAACACGCCGACGACCGCCGCGATGAGCGCTGGCCGGGCGGTGGCGGCCGACCGCGACGGCCCAGTGTCCAAGGCCAGGCTGGCGCCGACGGCCGCAGGGACCGGAGCGCCGGCGCGGGTGGCGACTCCGACGAGCTGGGTGCGCCGGATCCGAGGCCGGCTGGTGAACCGACGGACAGTCAGCCACGAGACGAGCGCGCAGGCGAGCAGCGTGATCAGGACCGTGGCGACCACGCCGATGGCGAGTACCCGCCCGTTGACGTTCACGCCGAGGTCGGGATCCAGCTCGCGCCCGAGACCGATCGGGAAACGCGGTGACAGCAGCACCGCCGTCGCGGCGGCGGCGAGGGCGGCCACGAGGGCGCTCACGGCGTGGGGCGCGACGAGGCCGCCGATCAGCCCGACGCGGCTCATACCCATCGCCCGCAGCATGGGCACGCCGTCGGCGCCCGACCGCACGGATCGGACGAAAGCTTGGCCGACCAGGACGGCGGCTGCGGTGAGGACGGCGCCGGCGAACAGCAGCAGGGCCGTGCGCTCGACGTCGAGTGACCGCTGCACGCGCTTGATGTCGTCGTTCAGATCCTTCACCGGGATGTCGTCGCGACCGTAGAGCCGGGCAACTCCCGCTTGAAACGCCGGGACGTCGGCCGCGCCGTTGCGGAGGCGAACGAACGCGTTGAAGAAGTCCACCTGCGCGCCCGTGGCCTCGGGGGCGACCTCACCGGACGTCAGGTGCGCCCGGGCCCAGCCGGGCCCGGGCAGCAGCAGCGGCGTGCTGGCGAACGACATCACCGACTCCATCGGGAGTCGAACCACGCCGACGACGCGCAACTGCGTCACCGGTCCGGTTGCCAGCGTCCAGTCGTAGTCGGCGGGCGGCCCGTTGTCGCCGAACGCGGCCATGTCGGCGGGCGACATGTTGCGCCAGGTGAGGACCGACCCGACATCGAGCCCGAGCCGCTCGCCCTCCTTTCGCGCCGCTACGTTGACGACCGCCTCGTCGTCGCGGTTCGGATCAGGCAGCCGGCCCTCGAGCACCTTGCCCCGTTCGATCGTGTCGAACCATCCCGAACCCATCGGGATCAGGGGGCTGCCACCGGGAATATCGTCGATCTCGCTGACCGTGCTGGCAAATCCCGCCCAGGCGACGACCTCCGGGAGCTCACTCAATCTGGTGCCGTCGACATTTGCGCCCACCTGGCTCGGGAAGAACACGGCGTCGGCCCCGAAGAACCGAGCGCGCATGCGTTGGTACGCCGTCTGCGTACGCCCAGCGCCATCGAGCGCCGCCATGGCCAGGCCGGCGGCCAGGCCGGCCAGGATGCCGAGCAGGATCAGAGCCGGCCAGCGGCGGCGCAGCTCGGACCGTGACCACAGCTGAACGGCCGCCGCCGCTCCCTCGGAACCCACGAGGTCACGGTACGCCGGTCACCGGCGGCCGCGTACCACGCCACCAGGCCTGTCGGCGGTGGTGCTAGCACCCGATCACGCCGGTTGTGCCGTCGATCAGGCCTCCACCGGCTGCGCCATCGCCCACTGGGCGGCCATGGCGGCGAGATGCCCGACGGCGCCGGTGCCCCACATCTCCGCGGCGGCCTCGCGCTCGCTCGGATCGGTGCCGGTGACCGTGAGCGTGATCCGCGCGCCGTGGCCGGTGCCGTCGGCGAGCTCGACGCGGACGTGCTCGCCGGGCCCGCCGGCCGGCGCCACATCGAACGCCAGCACGCGATGCGGCTCGACCTCGGTCATCGTGCCGACCACGACGTCGGGCGCCATGTAGGGCGTCAGCGGCTCGCCCACGCCTGGCGCGGCGCGTTGCTCACCGGTGTCGCGGTCCTTGCCAAACCACAGGTCCCAGGCGATCTCGGCCGGGCAGGTCAACTGCCGCTCGACCCGGACCATCCAACGGCCACCGGCTTCGGTGACCTCGGGCCGGTCGAGGCCGAACTCGTGGACGAGCTCCTCGTGCCGGGCGACGCCGCGGTCCGGCAGCGGTGCAGGCTCCCCGGCCAGCACACTGCGCAGCCCGGCCAGGCAGATCCCCCAGCCCGTGGCGAAGCTCGGTGCGCCGTACCGGTCGTCGAACGAGTGGGTCAGGACGAAGATCGTGCCGTCTCCGTCCGGCGCCAGGTCGAACGTGAGGCGGTCGGTCCCCCATGTGAACGTCAGCCGACGCGGGGCGTCCACCGCTTCGACGACGCCGGTCGCGGCCGGATCTCCCTCGAACGCGCCGAAGTGCATGGTCCCGCCGGGCCGCAGCTCCAACTCGACCGGGCTCGGGAACCACTTCCCGAGTTGGTCGGGCGTCGTGACGGCTCGCCACACCTTCTCGATGGCGTGCGGAAAGCGGCGCTCGACGCACACGCTCGGTCGCCCGTCGAGTGTGAGGAACTGGTCAGCCGACATCGGTGTCTCCTTCGTCGTCGGGCAGGGCGTCGAGGTGAGCGCCCAGGCGGTCCAGGCGCGACTCCCACAGCCAGCGGTACGGCGCCAGCCAGTCGTCGAGCTCGGCGAGCGGCTCGACGCGCAGGCCGTACCAGCGGCGGGGCCCGTCGACGCGAACGGTGACGAACCCGGCGTCGCGCAGGACGCGCAGGTGCTTCGACGTCAGCGGCTGGGTGAGTCCGAGCGCCTCGGCGAGCTCACCGACGAGGTGCTCGCCGTCACGAAGACGATCCAGGATCGATCGCCGGATCGGCTGGGCCAGCACCTCGAACGTCGTGAGCACCGCCAAATGATGCCATGCCTAGCATATGCCACGCAAGGCATGCCGGCGCTCAGCCCTGGATGAAGGCGAGCAGGTCGGGGTTGATGACGTCGGCGTGGGTGGTGCACATGCCGTGCGGATAGCCCGGGTACACCTTCAGCGTGCCGTTCTCGAGCAGCTTGATCGACAGCTCGGCCGAGTCGGCGATCGGCACGACCTGATCGTCGTCGCCGTGCATCACCAGAGTGGGAACGTCGATGGCCTTGAGGTCCTCGGTGAAGTCGGTCTCCGAGAAGGCCTTGATGCCCTCGTAGTGGGCCTTGACGCCACCCATCATGCCTTGGCGCCACCAGTTCTGGATGATTCCCTCCGACACCTTGGCGCCCGGACGGTTGAAGCCATAGAACGGACCGGCGGCGACATCCCGATAGAACTGGGCCCGGTTGAACCCGGTGCCTTCCCGGAAGCCGTCGAAGACCTCGATCGGGAGGCCACCGGGATTGGCATCGGTCTTCAGCATCAGCGGCGGCACGGCGCCGATCAGCACCGCCTTTGCCACTCGCCCGGCGCCGTGCCTGGCGACGTAGCAGGCGACCTCGCCACCGCCGGTCGAATGGCCGACGTGCACGGCGTCGCGCAGGTCGAGATGATTGGCGACGGCGGCGGCGTCAGCGGCGTAGGTGTCCATGTCGTGGCCATCGGACGTCTGTGTCGAGCGACCGTGGCCGCGGCGGTCGTGCGCGACGACGCGGTAGCCGTGCTGCACGAAGAACATCATCTGGGCGTCCCAGTCGTCGGAACTGAGCGGCCAACCGTGGTGGAACACGATTGGCTGACCAGTGCCCCAGTCTTTGTAGAAGATTTCCGTGCCGTCGTGCGTGGTGACGAAGGGCATGTCTGCGGCTCCTGTCGAGTTGGCTCATGCGGCCCGACGGACCCAGACGTGGGGCCGCCCGCACGGTACACGGCGCCACCGCGGCCGGCGCCCGGACCGCCCCGCCGTCGACGCATCCGCGTCGTCTGGTGCACCGCGGCGGTACATCAGGCGTCGCAGAAGGATCAGCTCGACTCGCTCACGCCGATCAACGTGTACACGGCCGACTGGCCGGCGGGGGTGAGCGCCCTCAGCTGATACTGAGAGGTTCGTAGGGTCGCGCTGGCGGTGGCTCCGTCGGGGAACGGCGGCTCAGTGGCGCTCAGACCGAGTTGTTCGGCCACGCGGGCCTGTTCGGCCGAAGTCACCCTGGCGCTGACCGTCTTCATCAGCACGTCGAAGGCGTCCTGGTAGGCCTCGTTCTGCTGGGCTTGCTGAGAAGGATCCGACAACGGCAACCACGCCAGTACGGCGGCGGCAACCGGGCTGTCGCCGCTCTCGGAAGCGAGCACGAGGCGCAGGTTCCCGCCGAGGTTGGCGCCGCTGGCGGTCTGACCGGCGAGCGGCTTCTGCGTCCACGTCGAGATCGAGGCGACGCCGCTCGCCGGCGCGGCCGCATTCCACGCCGCCTTGAAGGCGTCCGGGCTGGCGGCGATCTCGCCTGGCGGCAGTGGGAACACCGACGTGGTGGTCGTGGCCCTGCCGGTCGTCGTCGTGGGCGCCGTCGTCGACGTGGTGGTCGTGCTCGAGCTGGTAGTGGTCGTGCTCGAGCTCGTGG
>JBKOXV010000075.1:0-8626 GCA_046725105.1 bacterium
ACACCGCCGCGCCACGAGAGCGGAGGCGTTGATGTCGCGCCGCGTGCTGGCCCGCCCTTACCGCAAGCGGCGTTCCAAGATGAGTTCGTGACGGATCGGGATGCCGTGGGCCGCCATCGGGATCGACGGCTTCACGGCCCGGGACGCCGCCACGGCGCCGTGGCGGAGCTCGGCCAGGTCCATCCCCCACCGTTGGTAGAACGAGATGGCGCGGATGTTGTCGTTGGTCGTCGAGAGCCACAGCCGGCGGGCGCCGTGCGACACCGCGACGGCCCGAACGGCGTCCATCAGGGCCCTACCGGCGCCGCGGCCCTCGGTCTCGACGTGGATGGTGACCACTTCCACCTCGTCGCCGGCGACGCCGTAGGTGAGCAGCCCGACGCGCCGGCCCGCCTCCTCGGCGACGAAGCCGTCGAGCGGCATGGCATCGACCGTCTCGCCGCCGCGGGCGACCACCGTCGAACCCCACGCCTCGGTGAGCGACGCCTGCTTCCACTCCCGGTCGCCCGGTCCGAGCGGCCGGACCGCGATCATCCCTGCTCGGGACGGGCTACGAAGTCGTCGCGGAGCTGGTCGGACACCCCCGTCAGGTTGAGCTCGAAGGTGTAGCCCTGCTCGTAGCGGTAGCTCTTGCGAACGTCCCACAGGTCGATGCCGTTCAGGCTCTCCTTCGCCGCACGGATCACCGCCGGCGCCTTGGCGGCGATGGCCTCGGCGACCTCCCGGGCCGCCGCCACCAGCTCGTCCCGGGGCACGACGCGGAACACCGAGCCGAAGTGCAGCAGTTCGGTGGCCGAGACGTTGGTGGCCGTGTACACCATCTGGCGCATCTTGTGCTGCGGCACCAGCCGGGCCAGGTGGGTGGCGGCGCCCAGGGCGCCCCGGTCGACCTCAGGCAGGCCGAAGTAGGCGTCCTCCGACGCCACGATGACGTCGCTGTTGCCCACCAGTCCGATGCCGCCGCCGAGGCAGAACCCGTGCACGGCGCTGATGACCGGCACGGCGCACTCGTACACGGCTGCGAAGGCGGCGAAGCAGCCGCGGTTGGCGCCGACGAGGGCGTCGAACCCGGCCGTCGTCTGCATCTCCTTGATGTCGACGCCGGCGTTGAAGCCCCGCCCCTCGGCCCGCAGGATCACCACCCGCACGGAGGGATCGCGCCCGAGCGCCGTCACCGTGTCGGCCAGCTCGAACCATGCCGCCACAGTGAGCGCGTTGACGGGCGGCGCGTCCATCACGATCTCTGCGATGCCCACCTTGTCGGTGCGCGCCGTCACGGCCCGTTCGGTCCCCATCACGGCGAAGCTAGCCGAACCACTAACTTCGGCTTCATGGCCGTCGAGATCGACCTGTCCGGTCGCGTCGCGCTGGTCACCGGGGGCACCAAGGGCGTCGGGCGGGGCATCGCACAGCGCTTCGCCGACGCCGGCGCCGCGGTGGCGGTCTGCGCGCGCCACGAGCCCGAAGCCCCGCTCCCGGCCGGCTGGCAGTACGTCGCCGCCGATCTGCGCGATGCGGATCAGGCCGCGGCCGCCGTTGACACCGTGGTCGAGCGGCTGGGGCGTATCGACGTCGCCGTCAACAACGCCGGCGGCTCGCCCGCGGCCGACTCGGCCACCGCGTCGGCCCGGTTCACCGAGCGCATCATCGCCCTCAACCTCCTGGCCGCCCTCTACGTGGCCCAACGGGCCAACCACTACATGCAGCAGGGCGACGGCGGCGCCATCGTGAACATCACGAGCGTCGTCGGTGTGCGGCCGGCCCCCACCGTGCTGGCCTACGGCGCCGCCAAGGCGGGCCTCATCAACGCCACGATGACGATGGGCATGGAGTGGGCGCCCAAGGTCCGCGTCAACAGCATCTGCGTCGGGCTGGTGGAAACGGAGCTCTCCCACCTCCACTACGGCGACGCCGCCGGCCTCGCCCGGGTGGCGGCCACCGTGCCCAGCGGCCGGCTGGCCCGCCCGTCGGAGGTGGGCGACGTGGCCGTGTGGCTGGCGTCGCCACTGGCGAGCTACGTCACCGGCGCCAACATCTTCTCGCACGGGGGCGGGGAGCCCCCGCCATACCTTGCCGCCGCGCAGCGATAGCCGTCACGGGTGTTGGCTGCTCACCGACAGCACCTCGCCGGTGAGGTAGGAGCTGTAGTCGCAGGCCAGGAAGACGATGACGTTGGCCACCTCCCACGGTTCGGCCGACCGGCCGAACGCTTCGCGAGCCGTCAACTCGGCCAGCAGCTCGTCGGTGGTGACCTTGGCGAGGAACGGGTGCACAGCGAGGCTCGGCGCCACGGCGTTGACCCGCACGCCGTGGCGGGCGGCCTCCATCGCCGTCGACCTCGTGAACGCCATCACGCCGGCCTTGGCGGCGGCGTAGTGCGACTGCCCGGCCTGGGCCCGCCACCCGATCACCGAGGCGTTGTTGACCACCACGCCCCGTCCCCGCTCGTACATGTGGCGGAGGGCGGCGCGGGTGCACCGGAACGTGCCGTTCAGCGTGACGTCGAGGACGGCGTGCCACTGCTCGTCGGTCATGTCGACCAGCTCGGCCGTACCGCCCAGCCCGGCGTTGTTGACCAGCACGTCGATGCCGCCGAGCAGGTCGACGGCCGAGCCGAACAGCTGCTGCACGCTCGCTTCGTCGGTGACGTCGCACGGGATGCCCGAAACGCCCAGCGCCTCCGCCGCCTCGGCGAGCCGCCGCTCGTGCTTGTCCGACAGCACGACGCGGGCACCTTCCTCGACGCACCGCTTGGCCGTGGCGAACCCGATACCGGCGCCGGCGGCCGCCGTCACCACGACGGTCTTGCCCGCCAGCAGATTGTGGCCCTCGACGTACGGCGGCGGCCCCGGGGGACCCGTCACGGGCGCCCGTCGCGGATCGCGTCGACGAGCCGGTCGGTGTTGGCCTGGCCCTCGTACAGCTGGCGCAACAGCCACAGGCGCAGGAAGCGGGCGATCGAGTAGCGGACGAACAGGGCCGCCCCGGCGACGGCGACGGCCAACAGGGTGACGGCGAGGATCACGCCGGACTGGACGTCGCGCGGATCGTCCTGGTTGAGCGACGCCTGGTAGACGACGAAGGCCCCGATCACGCCGACGGCCATCAGCACGACGCCCACCACCGTCCACGCCGTGTCCCGGCCCGCTGTACCTGTCCGGAGCTTCATCCCGGACACATCGGACCGGAACTGGTCGATGCGGGCATTCGTGGTCATTGCCTTCACGCTCCTAGATACGCGGCGGACAGTTCGGACTCGAGCTCGTCGGGCGGGCCCAACCGCACGATCGTGCCATTGGCGACGATGGCGGCCACGTGGGCGATGCCGAGGACAGTGCGGGCGAACTGCTCGGAGACGAGGATCGAGACGCCGTCGGCCGACAGCTGGGCCACCGTCTCGTACAGCTGGGCCACCACCAACGGGGCCAGGCCCATCGACAGCTCGTCGAGCAGCAGGAGGGCGGGATCGGTGGCGAGGGCCCGAGCCAGCGCCAGCATCTGCTGCTCGCCGCCCGACAGCGTGCCGGCCAGCTGGCGGCGCCGCTCGCCCAGCAGCGGGAAGCGGGCGTAGGCCACCGCCTCGACGTCGCTCAAGCGGACGCCGGTGAGGGTGGCCATCCAGAGGTTCTCGCGCACGGTGAGGTTCGGGAAGATGCCCCGGCCCTCGGGGATGGTGCACAGGCCCAGCCGAGCCAGGGCATCGGCCGGCGCTCCGTTCACGACCCGCCCAGCCAGCCGGACCTCGCCCGCCGTGGGCGTCACCTGCCCGGCGCACACCTTGAGGATGGTGGACTTCCCGGCGCCGTTGGGCCCGAGCAGCGCCACCACCGATCCTTCCGGCACCATGAGGTCGATGCCGTGCAGCACCTCGATCCCGCCGTAGCCGGCCCGCACGTCGGCCAGCTCGAGCAGCGGGCCGCCGGTCGTCACGCCACCGCCTCCGGCGCGCCCAGGTAGGCGTCGATGACGGCCGGGTCGGTACGCACGGCATCGGGTGCGCCGCTGGCGATGAGGCGACCCATGTCGAGGACGTGGATGGTCTCGCACACGTTCATGACGAGCGACATGTCGTGCTCGACCAGGCAGATGGCCAGGCCATCGGCGGCGAGCTCTCGGACCAGGCGGCCGAAGGCGATGGTCTCGAGCTCGGTCTGGCCCGCCGCCGGCTCGTCGAGCAGCAGGATGGCCGGCCGGATCATGAGGGCGCGGGCCAGCTCCACGAGCCGGGCCTGGCCGGTGGGGAGCTCGCTCACCTCACGATCGGCGACGGCGCTCAACCCGACGAGGTCCAGCACCCGTTCGGCTTCGGCGCCGGCGTTGAGGCGGGCACCGCCTCGCCACCCGCTCCGGATCTCGCCGGCCACACGCACGTTGTCGCGGACCGACAACGACGTGAACAGCTCGAGCCGTTGGAAGGTGCGAGCCAGCCCACGGTGGGCCCGGCGGTGGGGCGGCAGCTTGGAGATGTCGTCGCCGTCCAGGGCGATCCGGCCCGACGACGCGCCCAGCAGGCCAGTGACCACGTTGAACAGCGTCGTCTTGCCCGCTCCGTTGGGTCCGATCAGCCCGGTCACCCCGCCGGGTTCCACCGTTAGCGAGACGCCGTCGAGGGCCAGCTTGCCGCCGAACCGGACGCGGACGTCCTCAACGTGCAGCTGTGCCATCGACACCTCCGGTGAGGACCAGCCCGAGCTCGCGGTCGATCCCGGCCCGGTCGTCGTCGGTGAACGGTCGGTCGATCCCCACCAGCTCCTCGGGCACCTCGACGGGCCGGGCCGAGGGCGTCAACGCCCGAGCGACAGACGGCAGGCCGAGGATCACGGCGGTGGTGAGGATCACGAACCACCAGCCACTGATGCGCTCGTCGTAGGCGAGCCAGTACACGACAGTCTCCACCACCGCGGCGCCCACGAGCAGCGGCACGGCCCGCCGCAGCGGCCGGTAGTCGTCGACGAGCCGGTGGACGGTGCCGCTCGGGTTGCGGCCGAGGCTGACGCCGATGATGGCGGGCAGCACGGTGGTCAGCGTGGCGAGGAAGGCGAACACGCCGTTCAGCGTGTGGTGGTCGGTGCCGAGCTTGGTGAACGTGTCCTGGATGGCCACGAAGCCGACGCCGAACAGCAGCCCGCCGAAGAGGGCGCCGCTCACATACCCGATGCCGCCGACGACGGTGAGCATGAGCAGGCCGAGACTCAGGAAGATGTCGAAGCGGTCGATGTTGACGGACCCGAGTTGCGAGGACATCAGGGCGCCGCCCAGGCCGGCGATGGCCGCCGACAGCATGAACACCGACAGCTTCAGGCGCACCACGTTCATGCCCAGGGTGGCGCATGCCGCCGGGCTGTCCTTGAGGGCGGCGAGGCGCCGCCCGTAGCCGCTGTGACGGATGGCGACCAGGCCGACGCCGATCACCGCGAAGACGATCGTGACGGCGACGAGGAAGGCGGCGTTCGACTTCAGGTCGACGGGCCCGATCTTGGGGCGGGCGACCGACAGGGTGCCGCTCGGGAAGATGGTGAAGGTCCAGTGAACGAGGGGCAGCGTGCGCGGGGAGATCTCGGTCAGGACCATCCGCGTCACGAACACGCCGAAGGCCATGGTGGCGAGGGCCAGGTAGAGGCCGCGCAGGCGCAGGGCGGGCAGGGCCACCAGGGCGCCCACCGCGGCGCACACCGCCATGGCGGCGAGGTAGCCCCAGATGGTGGTGCGCCCGCTCGGGCCCACGGCGGTGGTGCCGACGTGGAAGGCGACGATCGTGCCGATGGCCCCGAACGACAGCACGGCAAGGTTGATCTCCCCGGCGTATCCGGTGAGCAGTACCAGCGACAGCGCCACCACCGCCAGCGTCATGCCGAACGTCATCCGGCTGATGGCCGACTCCGTCATGATGGCCTGCAGCAGGACCACGACGACGACGAGCACGGCGGCCCACGCCGCGGCGCTGCGCATCGTTGGCAGCCGGAAGCGCTCACGCGTCCGCAGCACCGTGGCCCCCCGCAGGCGATCCTGGGGCAGCAGGACCAGCACCACGAACAGCAGGATCATCGGCAGCGACAGGCGGAAGCTGCTCGTCCAGGTCCAATCGGACGGGAAGTAGCCGATGACGTAGCTGCCGGTCAGGCCGAGCACCAAGGCGCCGACGAAGGTCCGGGGCACGCTGCGCAAGCGTCCGAACATGGCGGAGGCGAAGGCGTCGATCACCAGCAGGGTGAGGGCGGTGGCGCTCATGGCACCGCCCTGGATGGGCGTGATGAGGACGCCGGCCAGGGCGGCCAGGGCGGCGCCGAGAGCCCACGAGAACAGGGCCAGCCGCTCCGGCCGCCCGCCGGTCAGCCGGACGAGGTCGGGGTCGTCGACGACGGCCCGCATGGCCACGCCCGTGCGGGTCCGCACGAACAGGATGCGCAGCCCGACGGCGATGGCGACGGCGACGAGCATGGCGATGATCTCGTGCCACGTGATGTTCACGCCGAAGACGCTGACGGTGTAGCTCGCCCCGAAGAACTTCTGGATGATGCGCGGCGAGCGCGGCACCGGGTCCCACACCCAGACGGCCAGGGCCAGGAACCCGAGGGCCACGCTCACCGACACGACGATTTTGGCGACCTCCGAGGTGTCCCGGAGGCCGCGCATGATCACGAGGTACAGCACCGCACCGAGCAGCGGCGCCAGGATGCCGAGCACGACCACGAGCGCCACCGGCGCCGACCAGCCCCAGCCGAAGCGGAGCTGCCAGTACGTGAAGGCGGCCAGCATGGCGATGGCGCCGTGGGCGAAGTTGAAGATGCCCGAGGTCGTGTACGTCACGACCAGGCCGGCGGCGGCGATGCCGTACACGCCGCCGAGCACGAGCCCGAGCACCGTGTACTGCAGGAACTGCTGCAAGGGGCTAGCCCGCCTTGTGCTTGGTCGACACCCGGTCCGGACCGAGGGCGGCCTGCTCGACGACCCGTCCGGTCACGGGCACGACGTAGTCCGGCGAGCAGTCGAACTGGCCGGCCTGGCTGGGGTTCCACGGCTGGAACGCCGCGCCTGTGAGCTTCAGGGTCAGCCCGCACTCGGGCGGCAGGTTGTCGGCCGGTTGGGTCTTGGCGTGGAGCCCACCGCCCGTCCAGTCCTTCACCGTCTTGACCTTGTCGATGACGCACTGGCGCGTCAGCGTGTCGCCGCACGCCTTGGCGGCCGTGGCCCACAGGAGGAACGAGGACGTCGCCTGGGCGCCGAGCTGGCTGATGTCGCCGCCGTTGCCCTTCACCACGTCGATGTACCGCTTGACGGCGGGGTTGCTGGCGGCCTGCTCGAGCGGTACGAACGCCATCCGGATGTAGACGTTGTCGCCGTTGCCGCTGGTGTTCCACTGGGCGAACTGGTCGACGTAGAAGTTGGTGTCGACGAACCAGATGGGCTTGTAGTCGAGCTGGGCGGCGGCGTCGAGCACGTTCTCGAAGTTCGGGAACGGCGAGCCGGTGAAGTACACCATCTCGGCCCCGCAGTCCTTCAGCCGCTGGACGAACGGCTTCCAGTCCGCCTCACCGAGAATGTTGTACTGCTGGTCGCACGGCAGGATCGTGTAGCCGAACTTCTCCATGGCCTGCTGGGCCTTGTCCTTGGTGTCGAGGGTGGCCGAGAAGTTGGCGAAGAACAGTGCCGACTTGGCGATCTTGTCGGGGAACGCCTTGGCGAGGGCGGCGAACTGCTGGCCGGGGACGTAGTCGATCGGGTTGGGCACGCCCTGGGCCATCAGCGGAGCGTTGGCGAAATCGGCGCTGACCGAGTACCCGGGAACCGTGGCGAGGTTGCAGCCCAGCCGGGTGTCCTCCTGGGAGCCGTCGAGGGCGAAGCCCTGTCCCACCATCATGAACAGCTTCGTGCAGGCATCGAGCCACACGTTGTTGACCTCGGTGAGCTTGGCGTCGTAGTACACGCCGTCGATCTTGCGGCCGTTGATGCCGCCCTGGTCGTTGCACCACTTGATCATGGCCTTCATGGCGGCGCTCAGCTCGTGGTTCAGGCCCGGCGACTGGGCGAAGCCGGCGTCGTCGCCGTAGCCGATCGTGATGGCACTGTCGGTGACGCCCTGCTCGGTGGCGGCCTTGGCCGTACCCGGGCCGCACGGCGACGCCAGGTCGCCGAACGTGGTGCCCTTGGGCGCCGTGGTGCTGGCCGCGGCCGTCGTGGCCGCACTGCCGGCGGCGCCGCTCGTGGCGGCGCCCGAGGTGGCAGTCGTGGTGGCCACCGAGGCCGCCGTGGTGGTGGCGCCGCTTCCGTCGTCGTCGCGGCTGCTGCTGCAGGCCGCAGCCACGAAGGCCACGGCTAGGGCCGCGGCTCCCCATCGAACGATTGCGTTGCGCATCGTCACTCTCCCCCTGCAGTCACGTGGTCGCGTTGGCGACGGTCGGTCCTGAAATCGTGTTCGAGCCGCTCGAGGACGGCGGCGGCCTGTTCGAGCTCTTCGTCGGTCCAGTCCTCGAGCTGGATGGCCATCAGCTCGTCGATGGCCGCCCACACCCGCTGGTAGGCGAAGCGGCCCCGCGCCGTGGCTCGCACCACGGACACCCGGCCGTCGTGCGGGTCCGGCGCCCGGGTGACGTAGCCCCCCGTCTCGAGCACTTGCACCTGCCGGCTC
>JBKOXV010000312.1:0-7736 GCA_046725105.1 bacterium
GGATCCGCCGGTGTGTTGCCAGCCAGCCCGCCCCGGACGTGTCGGTCTGCTCGAGCACGGCGGCCCCGGCGGCATGCGCCACCGCCGGCCGCACCGGTGCGCCTTGGATGAGGCGGCGTGAGAACCACGCCACGGCGACGGTGGCAGCGACGAAGGCCGTCTTCACGAGCAGCACGCGCCCGTAGTCGGTATCCGTGAGGGCATCCAGGCTCCCGACCTGCCGGTAGGCCTGGACGACGCCGCTGGCGACGATGACGGCGACGGCGCCGAAGGCGATCGGTGAGAATCGCCGCACGCGGGCCAGACCGTCGTCGACGTCCGGGTCGCCCAGGACGCCGACGAGCAGCAGAACCAGACCGCCGAGCCACACGGCCATCCCGGCCAGGTGGACCATCGTGGCGACCAGACCGATCGCCGGCCACCGGCCGGTGGTGCCGTGCCCGCCCGCCGCTACGAGCACGAACAAGGCGGCGGCGCCGAGAACACCGACGAGCTGCCACAGCTGCGTGCGGAGCTGCCGGAGGGTGACGAGCAGGGCGCCGCCGAGCCCACCCAGCACGAGCACCCGCAGTCCCCACGCTCGACCCGACCGGGTGCGCAGCACCTCCCACCACTGGCTCGGCTTCAGCGCATCGGTGAGGGCGCGGCCGGACGCATAGGGCGCCTGGACGGCGACGGCCACGAGACCGGCAGCCACGCCCACGCCCAGCGTGGTCCACAACAGGACCCGAACCCGCCGGCGGCGAACGCCCTCGGGCCACACGACGGCGAGGAACACCAGCCCTCCGACGAGCACGGCGATGGCGGCGTAGGAGAAGAACCGCGCCGCGCCCAGGACGGCGCCGGCACCGGCGTTGCCGCTCTCCTGGGCCAGGAGCCGGCTGAGGAGACCCGGGTCGCGAGCGACGTCGCCGGACCCGACCTGGAACGTGAAGCCGCCGTGCACCGGGTGCGAGTCGGCCGACACGACCCGCCACGAAACGACGTACGCCCCGCCTCTCAGGGTCGGCACGCTGACGGCGACCTGCGCATTGTCACCCTGGTGGTGGGCGGCACCGACGTCGAGCTCGTGCCCCGTGCCGTCGTAGAGGCGGATGGCGCCCAAGGCGATCTCGACGGGCTCGTTGAAGATCAGCACGATCTGCTTGGGCGAATCGGTCAGGACGGCGCCGTTGGCCGGGACCGACGACTCCAGCGAGGCGTGAGCCGACGCCGGACCGGCCAGTGCGACGAGGGATGTGACGACGACGGCCAGCCCGACGAGGACGGCTCGAGCGCGTCGCACCCCTCCATTCCACACGATGGTGGAGTCGCTACTCCGTCGCCGCTGGTTCCCGGTCGAGCTCGAGGGCCAACGAGTTCATGCAGTAGCGCTCGCCGGTCGGCGCTGGGCCGTCGTTGAAGACGTGGCCGAGGTGGGACCCGCAGCGCTTGCAGCGCACCTCGACGCGGGTCATGCCGTGGCTGTGGTCAGCGATGAGCTCGACGGCGTCTCGGTTGACGGGCTGGAAGAAGCTCGGCCAGCCCGAACCGGACTCGAACTTGGTGCCGGCGTCGAACAGGGCGGCTCCGCAGGCGGCGCACCGGTAGACGCCGTCGTCGTGGCAATCGACGTACTTGCCCGTCCACGGCCGTTCGGTCCCCGCCTGGCGCAGCACGACGTACTGCTCGGGTGACAGCTGGGCGCGCCACTCCTCCTCGGTCTTCTCGATCTCAGACATGAATCCAGGCTAGGACTGGTCCGACAGAGCGCGGTCGAAGTCGGCCACGAGGTCGTCGGGGTGCTCGAGCCCGACCGAGATCCGCACCAGGCCCGGGCCGATGCCGGCCGCGTCGAGTTCGGCGGGAGTGAGGCCGGCGTGGGTCGAGTTGGCCGGGCTGCACACGAGCGTCTCGGGCCCCCCGAGCGACGACGCCATCTGGGCCAGGCGCACGCCCTCGACGAATCGCCGCCCGGCCTCCAGGCCGCCGGCCAGGTCGATGGCCAGCATCGAGCCGCTGACCGTCATCTGGCGCTTGGCCAGATCGTGCTGAGGGTGCGAGATGAGACCCGGATACATGACCCGGGCGACGGCCGGGTGGCTCTCGAGGTGCTCGGCCAGCCGCAGCGCTGTGTCGCTCTGGCGGGCGACCCGGACCGGCAGGGTGCGGATGCCGCGCAGGCCGTTGGTGGCGTCGAAGGGTGAGGCGCAGGCCCCGTGCAGGACGCTGTAGGCCCAGATGGCGTCCAGCAGCTCGGCCGACCCCGACACCACACCCAGGGTGGCGTCGTTGTGGCCGGAGATGCCCTTGGTGGCCGAGTGCATGACGAGGTCGACGCCGTAGCCGAGGGGTTGCTGTACGACGGGCGGAGCGAAGGTGGCGTCGACGAGGGTGAACGGGCCTTCGATGGCGCCGACTTCGGCCAGGTCGGTGATTGTGAGCTGCGGGTTGGCCGGGGTTTCGGCGATCACCAGCATCGTGCGGCCGGGCTGGACGGCGGCGGCGAAGGCACCCGGCTCGGTGCCGTCGACCAGCGTGTGTTCGATGCCGAAGCGGGCGCACACGCCGGACAGGAACAGCTGCGTACCGGAGTAGATCTGGCGCTGGGCCACGATGTGATCGCCCGGGCTGCACAGCGCCATCACCACGCTGGCCAGGGCACCCATGCCCGAGGCGAAGGCGAGCGACGCCTCGGCTCCTTCCAGGGCGGCGACGGCGTCCTCGAACGCCTTCACCGACGGGTTCGAGTACCGGCTGTAGAAGCGCTCGGCGCGCGGCACGGTCGACAAGCGGCGGGCCTCGGCGAGCGACGGCGTCACGAATACGGACGTGCCCCAGAGAGCCGGCGCCAGGGCTGTTCCATTGTCGGCCCGCCCGGCGCGGATGGCCACCGAATCGGGTCGGAGGTTGTCGGGCTCGTCCACCACTCAGCTCTCCACTTCGGCGAGGAATTTGGACACGGCGTCGCCGACCTGGTCGACGTCGATGAGGAAGGCGTCGTGACCGTGCGGCGAGTCGATCTCGACATACTCGGCTGGGGCGCCGGCTTCGGCCACCAGCTCGGCCAGCCGGCGCTGCTGGTACGACGGGTAGAGGATGTCGCTCCACACACCGAGCGACAGCACCGGCACCTGGATGCGCGCCAGGGCCGCGGCCCGGCCCCCCCGGCCTCGGCCCATGTCGTGCATCTCCATGGCCTTGCCCAGCACCAGGTAGGAGTTGGCGTCGAAGCGACGCACGAGCTTCTCGCCGTGGTAGTCGAGGTAGAGCTCGACCTCGTAGCGCTGCCAGAGGTCGGCGACGTCGGTGTCGACGTCGGCGAGAGCCCGACCGAAGCGCTCGGTGAACACCTCGTCGGAGCGGAAGGTGACCTGGGCGACCATGCGCGCGAGGGCCAGCCCTTCGTGGGGGCCGTCGCCCGGCTCGGCGTCGTAGTAGTCGCCGCCCCGCCACCGAGGGTCGAGCCGGATGGCCCGGCGCCCGATGGCGCTCCAGGCGATCTGCTGGGCGGTGGCCTCGGTGCAGGCGCAGATCGGCATGATCGATGCCACCCGCCGGGGGTACATCACGGCCCACTCGAGGGCCTGCATGCCGCCCATCGAGCCGCCCACCACCGAGAGCCACCGCTCGATGCCGAGGTGGTCGGCGAGCACCCGTTGGGTGCGGACCATGTCGCGGACCGACACGACGGGAAAGCGCGACCCGTACGGACGGCCGTCGTCGGGATGGGGGGACGCCGGCCCGGTCGAGCCCTGGCAGCCGCCGATGACGTTGCTGCACACGACGAAATAGCGATCGGTGTCGATGGCCAGGCCGGGCCCGACCACGCCGTCCCACCACCCGGGGCTGATGTGGCCGTGGCCGCTGGGACCGAACACGTGGCTGTCGCCCGTCCACGCGTGGCAGACGAGCACGGCGTTCGACGCGTCGGGCGCGAGGGTGCCCCACGTCTCGTAGGCCAGTGTGACGTCGCGGAGGCGTCCGCCCCCCTCGAGCACAAGGTCCCGATCGGTGGCCATGGCCACGAACTGCCGTCGGCCCGGCGGGTCGCCGGGACGCCAAGCGCCAGTGGCGGGCGGCGGCGTCCTCATCTCGGCGGCTCCTCCTTCACGTCCGTCAGGCGTCCGGGGTGCGCACCGTGGGAAGCGTTCGTTGCCGGTGCGTCCACCGGCCACATCCCCGAACCGTCACCGGCCCAGGAGGCACCTTGGGGCTTCCACCCAGGTTGCCGGACCCGACCGCCGAGGCGACCGGGCCACTCGTGATGCGCGTCGAGCCACACTACTCGCGGTAGCGGGCATCGAGCTCGTAGTTCGCGTCCAGGTCGACCACGCGGGCGAAGCCGTCGAAGCTGATCAACCGGTCGAGGTGAGCGCGGAGCGTGCCTTCGGCCCGAAGGTCGGCGAGGGCCGCCTGCATCGCCGCCACCGCGCTGAACAGCACCGAGAGGGGGGACACGATGAGCGTGAAGCCGAGGTCGGCCAGCTCCTTTGGCGTGAGCAACGGCGTCTTGCCGGTCTCGACCATGTTGGCGACGAGGGTGATATCGGGAAGGGCGGCGGCGATCGCTTCCAGTTCGGCGATGCTCTCGGGCGCCTCGACGAAGAGGGCATCGACGCCGGTGTCGCGGGCCATCCGGGCCCGCTCGATGGCGTCGGCGAGGCCGATCGCGGCGCGAGCGTCGGTGCGAGCGGTGACGAAGAGCTGCCGGCGGCGATCGGTGGCGGCTCGCAGCTTGGCCAGCCATTCCTCGACGGGCACCACCTGCTTGCCCGCCATGTGCCCACACCGTTTGGGCCACACCTGGTCCTCGAGGAAGAGACCGGCGGCGCCGGCCTGTTCCCACAGCTCGACGGTGCGGATGACGTTGAGGGGGTTGCCGTAGCCGGTGTCGGCGTCGACCACCACCATCGTCTCGGGCGAGGCGGCGCACACCCGCCGGGCGACGTCGGCCATCTCGACTTGGGTGAGGTAGCCGAAGTCGGGGCGGCCGAGCAGCGTGCCCGACACGCAGAAGCCCGAGCAGAACACCGTGTCGAAGCCGGCGGCGGCGGCCAGCTTCACCGAGAGGGCGTCCCAGACGCCCGGCATCAGCACCGGGTCGCCCGTGGCGAGGCGGCGCCGGAGATCGTCACCGGTCATCCGGCGGAGCGTACCGTCGCCCCATGCGACGGCTGCTGGTGGGGGCGGCGCTGGCCGGTCTGCTGGCGAGCTGCTCGAGCTCCGACTCGAGCTCCGATGCGCCGACGACGACGGGCGGGCCGGCCACGACCGGCGCGAGCGTCGCCGTCACTACGACGGTGGCAGCCACCACGACCACCACGACTCGGCTGGCGCCGACCACGACGACCAGCGCCACACCGACCAGCGCGGCGCCGACGACCTTCGCCGTCGGCACCCACACGGTCACCCTGGTCGACCCGAGTCGATCGACGCCGGCCAACGGCACCGCCCCAGGCACACCCGAGCGCACCCTCCCGACGCTGGTCGTGTATCCGGCCGCCGGCGATGCCACAGCTCCGCCAACGGCCGACGCGCCCCCGGCCGAGGCGGCTTACGGGTTCCCGCTGCTCGTTTTCGCCCACGGGCTCGCCGGCACCGCCCCCGCCTACCTGCCCGTCCTCAGCCGGCTGGCGGCGGCCGGGTACGTAGTGGCCGCGCCCGACTTCCCGTTGTCTAAGCGCGACGCTCCAGGAGGGTCCACGGCGGCCGACTACAAGCAGCAGCCCGCCGACATGAGCTTCGTGATCGACCAGGTGTTGAGCGGTAGAGCCGGCGGCTCAGTTCCCGCCATCGACGGCGGCCGCGTCGCAGTCGCCGGCAACTCGCTCGGCGGCGTCACCGTGCTCGGCCTGACGCAGAACAGCTGCTGTCACGACGACCGAGTCGAGGCGGCCGTCGCCATCTCCGGATTCCAGGGCTTGTTCGACGGGACGTGGTATCAGCCGCCGACGACGCCGCTGCTGCTCATCCACGGCGATCAGGACCAGACCGTTCCGTACGAGCGCAGCGCCGACGTGTTCGCGGCGGCGCCGCCACCCGTCTCGCTCGTGCGACTCCTTGGCGCCCCGCACATCGTGTTCGGGCCGCCCTACGGCGACGTCGTCGTGGCCGCGATGACCGACTTCCTGCGGGCCGAGCTCGACGGCGACGCCACCGCCGGCGCCGCCCTGGCCGCTGACGGCAATCAGCCGGGCGTCGCAACCATCCAACAGCGCTGACTTCGAGGCTGTCCCTTTCGCTTGTGTCGCTGTCTGGGGCAGTTTCCGCCCCAACGGGCGCCACAGGCGAAAAACGGCGCTAGGAGGCGGAGCCGGCGACCTGAGCGATGGCGATCTCCTTGAGCCGTTTGTAGTCGACCTTGCCGTTGGGCGCCCGACCGATCGAGTCGACCCGAACGACGTGGCGGGGCGCCTTGTAGGCGGCCAGGGAGGCCCGCACGTGTTTCGTCAGGGCGTCCTGGTCGATATCGGCGCCGTCGGCCGCCTCCACGACGGCGGTGATGGCCTCACCGAAGCGGGCGTCGGGGACACCGACGCACACGGCGTCGGCCACGCCGTCGTACGTCTTGAGCACCTCTTCCACCTCCTCGGGGAACACCTTCTCTCCACCGGTGTTGATGCACACCGAGCCCCGGCCGAGGAGATGCAGGCTGCCGTCGGCCCGCACCTCGGCCCAGTCGCCGGGGATGCTCCAGCGTTTTCCTTCGATGGTGCGGAACGTCTGAGCCGTCTTGGCCTCGTCCTTGTAGTAGCCCACGGGTATGTAGCCGGACACGGCCACCAGGCCGGGTTCGGGCGAGCCCGGCTCGACGCGCCGGCCGTCGTCGGTGAAGACGGCCACCTGCTCGCCCAGGGCGAACTGCGCCGTCTTCGACGCGGCACCGTTGGTGGACACCGAGACGCCGAGCCCGACGGCCTCCGACGAGCCGAACGAGTCGTACAAGATCGCCTGGGGAAGATGACGCAGCAGCCCGTCCTTGTTCTCCTGGCTCCACATCACGCCCGACGAGGTGATGAGGAAGACGCTCGAAAGGTTGAGCTCGCCCTCGTGCTCGTCGAGCCACGCCAGCATCGGCGCGGCGAAGGCCTGGCCCACGATGATGATGGCGTTGACGCCACGCCGGGCCGCCTCCCGCCACAGCTCGCCGGCGTCGAAGCGGCGCGACGGCAGGGTGACGATGGTGCCGCCGAGGTTCATGGCGATCAGCGACGAGAACTGCCCTGTGCCGTGCATGAGCGGGCACGCCGGCAGCAGCACGATGCCCTGACCGGCCGGGTCGATGTTCGAAGCGATCTCGTCGATCGATTCCGCCGGCGGCCGGCCGACGAAGGGGTTGCCGCCGCCACCGATCACGTTGAACAGATCGTCCTGGCGCCACATCACACCCTTGGGCATGCCGGTGGTACCGCCCGTGTACAGCAGGAGTAGGTCGTCGGGCGACCGGCCCCACGGCGCCTCGACGCGGTCGGCGCCGGCGCCGACGACCGACTCGTAGTCGACGGCCCACGCCGGCAGGGGCGCCGTGCCGTCGGCCACGCAGTACCAGCGCCGCACCTTGGCCAGTCGCCCCCGCACGCCGTCGAGCAGCCCACCGAAGGAGGCGTGGAAGACCACCGCCTCGGCGTCGGCGTTGTCGAACAGGTACACGATCTCCTCCGGCCCGTACCGGAAGTTCGTGTTCACCGGCACGAACCCGCCCTTGAAGGCGGCCAGGTAGACCTCCAGGTACTCCGGCCCGTTGGAGAGGTAAG
>JBKOXV010000082.1:0-4783 GCA_046725105.1 bacterium
ATGTTCCAGACCGTGTCGACGCTGGCGAGCGTGGAGCCAGCCAGGTTGCCGAGGGCGCCGACGGCGAAGGCGACGGCCATCGAGACGACGCCGACCAGGAAGGTCGCGATCGCCTTGGCCCCGATCACGCGGCCGCGGCTCGGCACCAGGGTGAACGTGGTGAGCCCGCTGCGCTGGCTCCACTCGCTGGTGACGCCGAGGACCGCGATCATCGGCAAGATCACCGACATCGGGAAGCCGATCGCGGTCGCGAAGCTCTCGTAGGTGACCTCGTCGTCGGGCGCGAAGATGATGACGGCGCAGGTGGCCAGGACCGACAGCAAGCCGATGCTGATCAGCATCCAGAAGCCGGACCGGGTGTTGAACATCTTGCGGAGCTCCACCTTGATCAGGCGCGTCGTGGGGATCGTGCGGACGGCCTGGCGAACCGGAAGGGTCGCCGTCGTGTCGGGGGAGACGGTCGTGGCGGTCATGCCGCAACTCCTTCGCGCTGGGCGTCGGCAGTGAGCGACAAGAACATGTCTTCGAGGCCCGCCCCTTCGGCGGAGCGGAGCTCGGTTAGGGCGATGCCGGCGGCCAGAGCCACCACGCCCACCCGAGCGGGCTCGGCGTCGGTGCGGACCGAGCCGTCGCCGGCGAGCGTGCTGGGGATCCCGACCCGCTCCAGGGCGTGCGCGAGGTCGCGCGGTGTCGTGGAGCGGACCAGGGTGCCGGCAGCGGCGAGCAGTTCTTCCTTGGTGCCAGAGGCGACGATCCTGCCGTTGCCGATCACGACCAGGTCATCGGCGATGACCTCGATCTCGTGCAGAAGGTGCGAGGACAGCAGCACGGTGCCGCCCCGGTCGGCGTAGCCCCGCAGCAGGTCGCGCATCCAGCGGATGCCGGCCGGGTCCAGGCCGTTGGCCGGCTCGTCGAGGATCAGCACCCGCGGGTCGCCCAGCAGCGCGGTGGCGATGCCGAGGCGCTGGCGCATGCCGAGCGAGTAGTTGCGCACGCGGCGCTTGGCCTCGGTCGGGGTCAGGCTGACCAGCTCGAGCATCTCGTCGACGCGCCTGCGGGGCAGACCCATGGTGTCGGCGGCGACGCTGAGGATCTCGCGGCCGGTGCGGCCCGCGTGCTGCGCGGAGGCGTCGAGGAGGACGCCGACCTCCAGGCCGGGGTTGGGGAGGTCGGCGAACCGGACGCCGTCGATGGTGGCCGAGCCCGACGTCGGGGCGGTGAGACCGACCATGACGCGCATCGTGGTGGACTTGCCAGCGCCGTTCGGACCGAGGAAGCCGGTCACCCGGCCAGGCTGGGCAGCGAAGGAGACGTTGTCGACGGCGGTGAAGCCGGCGTACCTCCGAGTCAGTGAGTCAACGGTGATCATGGGCCAACCCTCGCGGCAACACAGCTGTCGGCACATCGGGTGGACCCCCCCACCCGACCCCTGCCCAACCCCTGCCCAGCCCAAGTCACAACGCCGGCGGTGGTGGCCTGGCGGGAGCTCGCTGGCTCAGGCGAGGCTTGGTCGCGCGCAGGGCGGCGCTGAACGTCGCCTGACCAGCGGCGTCGGTCGGCAGCGGGCCGATGGTCTGGCCGGCGCCGGTGGAGCTGAAGTTGTGGAGGGTGACGTTGGCCTGGGGCACCGCGGCGCCGGTGGCGGTGTTGGTGACGGTGACGGTGTACGACGTCTGCTGGGTCGCGCGGGGGGTGGGGGGTCACCTGGACGCGGAGGGTGCCCGGAACCGGGCTGAAGGCCGGCCCGAGGAGGTCCGCGAGCACCAGCGATATGCCGAGCCCGGAGCCGGTGACGACCACCCGGCGGGCGGAGACGACGCTCGTCGGGCTGCGGATGAAGCCGAGCGACGCGAGGCCCGGGGCGACGAGGGAGTCGATGGCCTGGTTGACCGCACTCTCCAGCTGCGGCTGGACGATGCCGCCCACCGCGGGCGCCACCAGGGAGAGGAACCAGCCGAGGACGGCCAGGGTCGGCGAGGGTCCGGTCGTCGTGGTGGCCAGCGTGGTCGTCGTACCGCTCAGGCTCAGGATGCGGCCCGGCTGGGTGGGGTCTCCCGAGGGAGCGGGCGTGGTCGTGAGGGTGCCGGTGAAGCCGACCGTGTCGGTGAAGAAGTAGTAGGTGCGGAAGGTGAAGAAGCCCGTCACCGTGAACGTCACCGTGCCCGGCGGGGTGTTGAGCGTCGGCACGATTCCGGTGACGGCGCCGCCGAGCGGGATGTAGGTGCCCGCCGAGGCCGCCGACACCAGGGCGACGACCCACCCGGGCGGCGTGATCGCGATCCTCCCCATGGCCGCGACCCGAGATGCGAGCGCGGCGGCCGACAGACTCGTCAGGGACGTCGGGAAGCTGAGGGCGGTCAGAGTCCCGGGTGACGGCGGAATGCTCGTCAGCAAGCCGGAGCGAAACAGGTCACCGGTCGGGCTGGAGTTGGTGACGTGCACGGTCGCCACACCCGGCGGCGGAGGTGTGGCCGTCGGGAAGCTGAGCGTGGTGCTGGCCGCCGCCGTCGCGGTGGCCGTGGCGACGGCGGGTGCCGGGGCGACCGCGGTGAAGGTGCCACCCAGCGACGGGCCTAGGCCGATGAAACCTGCTGCGTCGATGGGCAGGAGGTTGACGATGTACGGCATGGCGGGTCCCTCCCGAGTGCGACCGGAACAAGGCCGTAGGACCTTGGTCAACGGTCCGCCGGGAGGCGCTCGGGGGCAATGGCATCTTCGGGGCCTTGACAGCCTGAAGTCCCGGCTCCCGGCCGGTGTCAGGGCCGGCGAGCGCGCAGCGCCGCCCGCGTCCGGACGCGCAGCCGGAGCTTGGCGAGCACGCTCGAGACGTGGATCTGCACGGTCTTCACGGGCGCGCCAATCGTGTCCCAGTCCAACCAGCGAACGGACGCGGGTGGTGCTCGCTGGCCCTCGGCACGGCCCACATCCCGCCGACGGCGTCGCGCGACCACGACGCGGCGGCTGCCGTCGTCGCCGCTCTGGATCCAGGCCGCAGTCCAAGGTCTCGTGGTCGGTTCTGTGGTTCCCCTCTCGCGTCCAGTCCGACTCCGCGAGCGGGAAGATCGACCCGCAGTGCCCCAGAGCTTCGCGTACCGGCCGGGGGGCGCCGAAACAAGTGCTCGCGAAGCAAGGTCCGAGACGCCGCCCGTTCGTCTCACAGGTGCACCGGAGTGCGCTTCGAGTTGTCCGCGAGCTCAAGATCCCCTCAGTCAATCTTCGGGATATTCGGCCTAAGGAAAGCGTCAGTCACCTAGCGGTATCTCAGGCGGGCTTTCACCGTGGCGCTGCGCACATCCGGCGGTGTGACGCAGGCTGGCGTCAGCGCCCGAGTCATGTGAGGTCGTCGAAGAGATCGGTCAGCATCGGCGCTCCCGGGTCCCGGGCCGGCCACGCGACCACGTGGTACTCGTCCTTGATGCGCTTGTCCCACTGCTCGGGGTTGTCTGGGACGTCGGACATCACATGGTGCTGGCTGCGGTGCTCACGCAATCCGGCGCCGATGCGACCAGCGACGGCGCGGCAGTCGACGGTGATCCCGATCTGTTCGTCGGGCACTCCCCGCAGGTGGTAGACCTCGGTCGGCTCGAACTCGAACAGGCCGAGTTCGGCACGCCGGCGGCTCCACCGATCCACGGCCGACTGCGGGACCGCACTGTGCATCAGCCGCTGGAAGCCAGACCCTCCCCGACCGCGGACTCGGGCGAACGCCGCGTCGGTCGCCGCGCCGATCGTCACATGGTCGGGATGACCAGAGATGCCGTCAGGGCCGAATGTGGCTACGACGGCCGGTTGCTCCTCGACCAGGATCCGCTCGACCATCGCGACGACGTCGTCGAGCGGCAGGGACGACAGCCCGCCATCCGGTAGACCAAGCCACTCGTGCCGGTCCGGCACCCGCCCGAGAGCGCGCCATGCCGCCTCGTCTTCGGCCTGGCGGACCGCCGCCAAGGTCTCGCGCGTGGCTGGAAAGCCGTCCCGGATGTCGCCCAGCTCGCCATACGTCGCGTGCACCAGGATGAACTGAAAGTCGGCCTCCTCCGCATGGAGAGCGACGCTTCCAGCAACAGCGTGAGCGTCGTCGTCGGGGTGCGCTACGACGCACACAAGGGTCCGGTTGCGCGCCACGTGACTCAGTATGAATCGCGTCGCCCACTGGCGGCGGAATGATGCACCCGAAAGCCTTGGCCGTGCCCGCACAGGTGCCGTGCCCGTGAACTGGTGTACTTGAGTGATGGACGCTGCCGAGCTCGAGTGGATCGCGTGGACGACGCCGATCACCACCTCGTTGGGTGCGGCGCTGGCAGCCTCCAACTTCAGCGGTCGCACCGTGGCCTGCCGACAGCACATCCTGGCCGACACGATCTGCATCGTGACTCCGTTCGTCGAGGCCGGCGCCCGGGTGCGGCTGGCGCCGTGCAACCCCGACAGCACCGACGATCGCGCCGTCGCCCACCTGGCATCGATCGGCGTCGAGGTCCGGGCGCATGCCGGGATGAGCGCCGGCGAGCTCGACGAGTCGCTGGCGTGGCTCGTCAGCGAACCGGCCGATGCCCTGTGCGACATGGGCGGCGACCTGATCGCCGCCGCTGCTGCTGCCGGCCACCGGCCGGCCGGAGCGCTTGAGGCGACGACCACCGGGCTGCACCGACTCGACGGACTGGAGCTCCCGTTCCCGGTGCTCGACTGGAACGGGATCGCGCTCAAGGACCTGATCCACAACCGTCACCACGTCGGCGTCGAGACGTGGCCCGCCTTCACGGCGATCACGGGTCTGGCGTTGTAC
>JBKOXV010000204.1:0-9204 GCA_046725105.1 bacterium
ACCGGGCCGCGCTCGCCTTCGCCGCCGCGCCGGCCGGGGACAGTGCGGCAGCGCGCGCCGCCGCCGCAGTGCGCCGCCTCACGAACGTCGCCGCCGGCACCGCCGCCCCCGACGACGTCCTCGACGACATCGCCGCCGCCGCCACGGCGCTGGCCGACCGCCTCGCGCCGTACGCCGAGGCCAGCCGCTTCCCCCAGGGTGAGCGCTTGGGCGGCCCCGCCGGCATCTTCGTCACCCACCCGATCATCGGCGCCACGAACCCCGGCGCGCCTCCCCTCGCGGTCGAGCCCGTCGGTGATCGGCTGGTCGGACGGGCGACGTACGGGCCGCTCCACGAGGGTCCCCCCGGATGCGTGCACGGCGGCGTGATGGCGTCCGCCTTCGACGCCATGGTCGTGATGACGGCGGGCATCAACGGCCTCGGTGGGCTGACACGGTCGCTCGCCATCCAGTACCGCCGGCCGGCGCCGATCGGCGTAGAGCTGACCTACACCGGCGCCGTCGAGACGCCCGGCGAGCGGTCGACGATGGTGAAGGTGGAACTGCGCCACGGCGACGAGGTCTGCGCCGAGTGCACGGGCGACGTGGCCACCCGGCCGCGGTGAGCCCGGGCCATCCATCAACCGTTTGGTAGACTACGGAGCCCTGGGGACGCAAATGACGATCGAATACGCGCTGGTGTACGACATGCGGGCCCCCGATTTCGGAGCGCCCGCCGTCGAGCTCTACCGGGCGGCGGTGGAGCAGTGTGCCTGGGCCGACACGAAGGGGTTCCACCAGGTCACGCTGGCCGAGCACCACGCCAGCGACGACGGCTACCTGCCGTCGCCGATCGTGCTGGGGGCGGCGATCGCCGCCGTCACGGAACAGATCCTCATCCACCTGGCCGTGGTGCTGCTGCCCCTCTACCACCCGTTGCGCGCCGCCGAGGACCTCGCCGTGCTCGACCTCGTCAGCGGCGGCCGGCTGCGCCTCACGGTCGCCGGAGGCTACCGGGAAGAGGAGTACGCCCAGTTCGGCCTCGACATCCGCAAACGGCCGTCGCTCATGGAGCGGGCCGTGGCCGGCCTCAAAGGGGCGTGGACGGGCGAGCCCTTCGAGTTCGACGGCCGCACCGTGCAGATCCTGCCTCGCCCGGCGCAGCGCCCCCGTCCCGACATCTTCCTGGGCGGGGCCTCCCCGGCCACGGCCAAGCGGGCCGCTCGCATCGCCGAGGGCTACGAGCCGTTGGGGGCCAGGCTGTACGAGATCTACCTCGACGAGGTGAAGGCGCTCGGCGGCCCGGAACCGAAGTCGAGCCCTCCGCCCCGCGAGGCGTCACCGTTGTTCGTGCACGTCTCCGACGATCCCGAGCGCGACTGGCCGCGCATCGCGCCGCACGCCCTGCACGAAGCCAACTCCTACGGCCAGTGGGCGCGGGGCCGGCGCGGCGCCGTCTACACCGAGGCCACCGACGCCGAGGAGCTCCGTCGCAGCGGCATGTACCTGGTGCTCACACCGGACGAGTGCGTCGCCCTGGTCCGGCGCACCGGCCGCATCACCCTCAAGCCGTTGATGGGCGGACTCGACCCGAAGATCGGATGGGAAGGGCTCCACCGCTTCGTCGACGACGTCGTGCCCCACCTGGACGGCGCGGCGTGAGCGAGCCGTTGCCCGTCCGTGAGGTCGTGCACCTCCGGGCCCATCTCGGCGTGCGGCTCGAACGGATCGGCGCCGACGCCGTGCGCGGCGTGCTGACGTTGAGCGCGCGTACCCGCACGAGCGACGGCCTGGTATCGCTCGGCGCCCTCGCCACCGTGGTCGACGTGGGCGCCATGTTCGGCGCCCGCGCCGCCCAGGAGGGATCGCACGTCACCACCCACTTGGCGCTGCGGGTGCCGGCGCCACCGGGCGGCGACCACCTCTACGTCAACTCGGCCGTCGTGCGAGCCGGGCGCGCCACCGTCGTGTCGACGGTGCACGTCACCGACGACGACGGCGCCGTCGTGGGCCTCGCCACCGTCACCTCGGGCGCGTTGCGGGGCAGCGGCGGCAGCCACCGGCCCGACTTCCAGCGCCCCGAGGGTGACTTCTTCGATCCGCCCGGCGTGCCCGGCGAGGGTCCGCCCATCGACGAGTTCGTCGTCTTCACACCCGTGGGCGTGGCGGGTGCGACACGCACGTACCGGATCCCGTTCCTCGAGACGCTCCGCAACGTGAACGGCGTCCTGCACGGAGGCGGCGCCGCCGTGTTCCTCGAGCAGGCCGCCCGGCGCGCCGTGCTCGACGCCGGTACCGCCCGTCCCGTCGTCGACAGCCTCGACGTCCACTACGTGGCGCCCGGCTTGATGGGACCGTTCGTGCTCGTCGTCGAGGCGGTCGGGACCGCCACCGGGCACGTCTCGTCGCTCGTCACGATGACCGACGAGGGCCGCGCCGGCCGCATCGTCGCCGTGGGAATGGTGGGGTGCCATGGAAGGTAAGAAGATCCTCGTCACTGGGCCGGCCGGCCATCTCGCCCTGCCGATCGTGCGGGCCTTGGCGCCGACGAACGAGGTGTGGGGCCTGGCTCGCTTCGGTGACCCCGCCGGGCGGGCCACCCTCGAGGCCATGGGCGTCACGTGCGTGGCCAAGGATCTCGCCCGTGACCCACTCGACGACCTCCCGACCGACTTCGATCACGTCTTCCACGCCGGCGCCATGGTGGCCATGGGTTCGGAGGACGACATGCAGTACACGTTCGAGGTGAACGTGACGGGCACGGGCCGGCTGCTCGAGCGCTGCCGCGACGTGGGCAGCTTCGTCTTCTGCTCGACCGGCGGCGTCTACAAGCACCAGACCCATCCGGTGAAGGAATCCGACGACTACGGCGCGCCGATCCCCGCCTACAGCCTGTCGAAGATCGCCGCCGAGCAGCTCGTCAACTTCCTGGCCACCATGTGGGAGATCCCCACCATCATCCTGCGCGTCGGCGCCGTCTACGGCCCGGACGCCACGGGGCCGCTGGTGCGGATCGATCGCATGGTGCGGGGCAAGCCGGTGTGGGTGAACCCCACCGAGCCCCGCCAGGGTTCGGTGATGTGGGTCGACGATGCCGTCCGCCTTGCCATCAAGGCGTTCGACTGCGGCCGCGTCCCGCCCATCACGGTGAACTTCAGCAACCACGAGCCGGTCGGGATCGAGGACTACTGCCGCTACGCCGGCGAGTTGCTCGGCATCGAGCCCACGTTCCACTACACCGAGGACACGTACCCGGCCAACCGCATGGACACCACGCTCATGCACGAGGTGCTCGGGCCGTGCGAGGTGTCGTGGAAAGAAGGCTTCCGCCGCCTGCTGGAGGCCCGCTACCCCGACCTCATCAAGCGGTAGCCAGCGCGCTGTTCCGTTTCCGCTGGTTTGACAACCTCAGGCGTACTCAAACTGGCGTGAAACGCAGGGCGGCTGGGGGCAGGGGGAGTCTTCGGTCGGCGGACGTCCGGTCCGTCGGAGCGCCACCACCGCCGTGATCCCGACGGCGATCGCCACCGCCGCGGCCAGCAACGCCGACACGTGCATGCCCTGGGTGAACGACTGGCGAGCGGTGCGGAGAAGGTCGACACCGGCCGAGGCCGGCAGCTGGCCCGCTACGGCCTGGGCGCCACCGAGGGTGTCGCGGGCGGCGTCGGCGGCGTCGGCCGGCAGCCCGACACCGACGCCGGCCATCTGGGCCCGGTAGACGGCGGTGCCGATGGTGCCGAGGATGGCGATGCCGAGGGCCCCACCCAGCTCGAGCCCGGTCTCCGAGATGGCCGACGCCGCGCCCGCCTTCTCGGGCGGGGCGCTGCCCACGATCATCTCCGTCGTCAGCGGCACCACGACGGACAGGCCGAGGGAGGCCACCACCGAGCCGGCGACGAGCACCACCAGGCCGGCCGAGGCGTCGAGTTGGGTGAGCACGAGCAGGCCGGAGGCGGACAGGCCCAGGCCGGTGCCCACGATGTGGGCCGGCGGGAACCATCGGCTGATGGCGGGCGCCAGCATCGAGCCCGCCACCAGGCCAGCCGACCACGGCAGCGTCCAGAGCCCCGCCGCCAGCGGCGAGAGGCCCAGCACGAGTTGGAGGTACTGGGCGATGAACAGGAAGGCGCCGACGGCGACGAAGATGCCGGCCACGTTGGTGACCAGAGCGGCGGCGAAGGTGGGCACGCGGAACAGGCGCACGTCGATGAGCGGGTCGGCGAGCGTGCGCTGGCGCCGCCAGAACACGACGCCGACGGCCACACCGAGCGCGATGGCGGTCACGGGCGTCGTGCCGACGCCGTTCTCAGCCGCCTGCTTCACGCCGAAGATCACGGCGAGGACGGCGACCAGCGACAGCCCGGCGCTCAGGAGGTCGAGACGGCCGGCCTCGGCGTCGCGGAACTCGGGCAGCAGGATCGGGCCGACGATCAGGAACAGCGCCATCACCGGCACGCCGGCGAGGAACACCGAACCCCACCAGAAGTGCTCGAGCAGCAGGCCGCCCACCAGCGGGCCGATGGCGGCGCCGGCCGAGAAGCTGGCCGCCCAGGCGCCGATGGCGACTGTCCGCTGCCGGGCGTCGAGGAACATGTTGCGGATCAGCGAGAGCGTCGAAGGGGCCAGGGTGGCTCCGGCCACGCCGAGGAGGCCGCGGGTGGCGATCAGCATGGCCGCGCTCGTCGAGAAGGCCGAAAGGACCGACGCCACACCGAACGAGGCGGCGCCGATCAGCAGCAGCCGGCGGCGGCCGATCCGGTCGCCCAGCGTTCCCATGGTGACGAGCGACCCGGCCAGCACGAAGCCGTAGATGTCGACGATCCAGAGCAGCTGCGTGCTCGTGGGCCGCAGGTCGGCGCTCAGCTGCGGCACGGCCAGGTTCAGCACCGTGAGGTCCATCGAGTACAGGAGGCACGGCAGGGCCAGCACCGCCAGTCCGATCCATTCCCGTCGCCCGGCTCGCATCGTCGTGTGCATGCCCGTTCCGACGAAGGGCCCGGGGAGAACTCATCGGCGGCGGACGGCGACGCAGGTTCAGGGCTCGGGGGCGGCCCACACGGTGCGGTAGCTGGGCCGCAGCCACGTCAGGTGCTGTTGCATCAGATCGGCGCTGCGGTCGGGGTCGCCGGCCGAGATGGCGTCGAAGATCTCGCGATGCTGGCGCACGATCTCCTCGTGGTAGGCCACGCCGTGGCGCCGGGCCCGCATCTGCTGCTGCAACACGATGAAGATGGGCTCGGCCGCCAAGGTCAGCAGGCGGTTGCGGCAGATGTCGACGACGGCGGCGTGGAACCAGCGATCGGCCCGGTGGCGATGGAGATCCGCGCCCGCCGACCGGGGCCGGGCGTTGGGGTGCGACTGCTCCACGGGCGGGATGGTGGCGGCCAGCTCCACCAGGTCGTCGTCGGTGCGCCGCTCGGCGGCGAGGCGGGCAGCCGGCACCTCCAGGACCCCTCGGATCTCGACGAACTCCTCCACCGAGATCCCCTCGGACCGGCCCAACAGGTGCAGGCCGACCTGCAGCGTCTCGGCCAGCTGGTCGATGGAGGGTTCGGCGACGTAGCTGCCCCCGGTGAGCCCGCGGGTCTTGACGATCAGGCCCTGGCCGACGAGACCGCCCAGCGCCTCCCGGATGGTGGTGCGGCTGACGCCGAAGGTCTCGGCCAGTTCGACCTCGTTGGGCAGGCGGGCACCCGGCGCCAGCCGGCCCGAGATGATCTGGGCCCGTATGTGGGCCGCCACCTGCTCGTGGGCCGGCCCCGGTGAGCGCCACGCCGTCTGAACCTCCACCGCCTCCACCGTACCGTTTGACACTGGCGCCGGCGCCTCCCAAGACTGATGTCAGACATCGTCGGCATCTGGGAGGACTCGTGAAGTTCGGCGTCGCCATGTTCGGGCTCAGCCCGCGGTACTACCCGGAGGTGGCTGCGGCCGCCGAGGCCAACGGGTTCGAGTCGATCTGGATGCCGGAGCACATGGTGCTCCCGGCCACCATGCCGCCCACCTACCTGTACACCGAGTCGGGCTACCCGCCCATCACACCCCAGACGGCCCTGTACGACCCGTGGGTGGTGCTCGGCGCCGTCGCCAACGCCACGTCCACCATTCGCCTGGCCACCAACGTCTACATCCTGCCGCTGCGCCACCCGTTCCAGACGGCCCGCTCGGTGGTCACGCTCGACCGCGTGTCCGGCGGTCGCGTCACACTCGGGATCGGCGTGGGCTGGCTCGAGGAGGAGTTCGTGGCTGCCGGGCAGTCGTTCCACGACCGTGGGGCCAGGGCCGACGAGATCATCGGACTGCTGCGTCGGCTGTGGTCGGAAGACATCATCGAGCACAAGGGTGAGCACTACCAGTTCGAGCCGGTCGCCTTCGAGCCCAAGCCCGTGCAGAAGCAGGGCATCCCGATCGAGGTCGGCGGGTGCTCACCCCCGGCCCTGCGCCGGGCCGGCCGGCTCGGCGACGGCTGGGTCGAGGTGGGCTGCAAGGACTTCGACACGCTCGCCGAGATGATGGCCGTCATCCAGAAGGCGCGCCGCGACGCCGGGCGCGACAACCGGCCCTTCGAGGTGAGCAGCGGGCTGGGCCGCACCCCCGACGACATCCGGCGAGCCGAGGAGCTCGGCGTCACCCGGACCGTCGCCGGTCCGGGCACGGGCAGCACCCGCATCACCGTCGACGTCTATCGCGACTGGATGAAGCGCTTCGCCGACGAGGTCGTCAGCGCCGTCTGACTGACACCGCGAGGCGTCAGACCTTGGCTCCGATGCCGAGGAGCTCGATCATGTTGCCGCCCATGATCTTGCGGATGTCGTCCTCAGGCAGGCCCTTGATCTCGTCGATGTAGGTGATCGGGTCGGCCAAACCTTCCACGTGCGGGAAGTCGGAGCCGAAGATCACATGGTCGGCGCCCAGCAGCTCGACGAGCTCGGTGGGGTCTTCCTCGTGGAACGGGTGCATCCAGAAGTTCTTCTTGAACGTGTCGGACGGCTTCTCCGGATAGGCCTGCGGCATGTTCCGGTAGGTGTGGTCGAGGTGCTGGAGCAGCGACGGCACCCAGCCGGCCCCGTTCTCGATGAGGGCGACGCGCAGGTCCGGGAACCGCCACAGGGCGCCGTGGCAGATCATGGACGTGACGGCGTCCTGGATCTCCCGATGCTGGCCGCCGACCGAGGCCGCGAAGCGCTGCGGCTGGGCGAACGCCTGCATCTCGGTCTGGGCGCCCTCCCACTCGTTCACGTAGCGCACGTAGCCGGAGTCCGACGCGTGCAGCACCACCAGCACGCCCGACTCCTGCACCCTCTCCCAGTACGGGTCGAACTCGGGCAAGGCGAACGACCGCGGGCCCTTGTAGCCCCACGCCGGGGCGGGGCGCATGAGGATGATCTTGGTCCCGTTCTCGAGCACGTACTCGAGCTCCTCGATGGCCTTCGACACCACGCCGGGCGTGATGATCGGCGTCGAGAAGATGCGGCCCTCGTACTGGTACGGCCACGCCTCGGTCAGCCACACGTTGAGGGCGTGGATGGCGGCGGCGCACAGATCGGGATCGTCCTTCATCCGCTCCTCGATCAGGCTGGCCAGGGTGGGCAGCATGATGGCGTAGTCGACACCCAGCTCGTCCATGAGCTTGAGGCGCGCCTCGGCGTGCCGGAAGGCCTCCGGGCAGTCGATGCCGCGCCCGATGATCTCTCGGTACGACTTGCCCTCGGGGTTGCCGACCTTGAAGTACTCCTCCTGGGCGCCGGGCCGGCCGACGCGGTCGAAGGTGGGGTTGGGGATGTAGTCGCTGATATGGCCGCGGACCACGATCTTGGTACGGCCGTGCACGTCGACGTAGTCGATGACGCCCTTGTACTCAGGTGGCAGGTACTTGGTCAGGGCGTCGCGCGTCTCGTAGAGATGGTTGTCGGCGTCGAAGACCGGGAAGTCGAGCGAACGAGAAGGCACCGGTGACGCTCCTTGTGTCAGGTATCCAGAAACATGATAATCGTGTCTCGCCAATGGGGCAAGGCTTCCGTCACGATGTCACGAGGGGGACGACCCGCTGGGCGAAGGCCTCGACCTGGTCGACGAGCTCGTCGGCGGATCGAGACGGCGGCCGCACCTGGACGTGGGTGACGCCGAGGGCGGCCTGGCCGGCGAGCTGCTCGGCCAGCTTCTCCGGCTCGCCGCGCACCGTCCACTCCGGGACGTCCCATCCCGGCTCGCCGACGTAGAAGCTGAACCCGCCCCCGACGGCGAAGGGGAGGTCGGCCCGTCCGGCCTGCTCACGGGTCTCGCGCAGGAAGGCGACGGCTTGCTCCATGCCCATCTCCGGCGGCCCCTGGGGCAGCCATCCGTCGCCCCGCCGGGCCGCCCGCAGCAGCGCCGCCTTCGACGAACCGCCGACCCAGATGGGCGGGCCGCCCGGCTGAACCGGCCGGGGCGCCTGACCGACGTCGCCCGCTCCCCACTCGTCGGCGAAGGACGCCTTGACGACGTCGATGGCCTCGTCGGTGCGTCGGCCTCGCTGGGCGTACGGGACGCCCAAGGCGGCGAACTCCCCCTCGGCGTGACCAGCCCCGACACCGAGGATGGCCCGGCCGCCCGACAGCACGTCGAGGGTCATGAACGCCTTCGCCGTCACCAGCGGATGGCGGTAGGCCAGCACGTACACGTGCGACAGGAGGTTCACTCGCTGCGTCTGGGCCGCCAGCCAGCTCAGCGTGGCCACGGTGTCGTACCAGACGGTGGTCATCCGCGGCGCCACCTCGCGGGGCACGGCCACATGGTCACAGACGCCGACGTAGTGGAAGCCGTTGCGGTCGCACGCCGTCGCCACGGCGGCGATGTCGGCGGGTCCGGCCTTCTCCTCCCACGGGTATGCCATCAGCTTCGACTGCGCCTGGACGGGCAGCTGCATGCCGAACTCGAGCACCACGCCCCCCCTTCGTGACGACTTGACGTGAGACGATGCTGTCATGAAACTGGGCGGGTGGTCCAGGGGGGAAGGACGGTTTCCGACAGCGGTGTCTGGTCGATGACGGCGGGGCGCGCCGCCGCCGCCGTGGTCGGCGTCGCTGACGCCGTCTCCCCCACCGGCGAGCTCGAGGGTTCGCTGCGGGCCATCGAGGTGGCTGTGGTGCGCGAGGCGCTGGCCGACGCCGGCCTCTCTGTCGCCGACGTCGACGCCGTGGCCTGCTGCACGGGCGGGATCGGGATGCCCTCGCTCGAACTGGCCGA